>NZ_JBYNSB010000003.1:0-12338 GCF_057785455.1 Mesobacillus sp. | reverse complement strand
CGTAGTAATAATCGCCTTCGTGGTTTTTTACGTCGATCAAGTAAATCATGTCTTGAAAAATAACCAGGGAATCGATCTGAAACAATGAACCGTTCACTTCGAGCAGCAATTCATTCAGCATCAGGTTTTCGGGCTCGAGTGAAGTCATCCAGCGGTCGTATTCCAGTTCGCCTTCATAGCCCTTCTTCATGGTCCAATAATGCTGTTTTTCCTTTTCAGGCAGCTCCATGCGGTCGTCCAGTGCCATCAGGCTCCTCAGTTCTTTACTCATTTCACGCTCTTTTATAATCATATTTCACCTTCCTATTCTCTCAAAATGCATACACTTTTATTGAAGCATAGAAGAATCTAAAAGTGTGTGAATTTTCTTTGTCAAAAGCTTCACATTAATTGTTGCTTTCCAGTTTCCAACAATTTTAAAAGTTTTGCGGCGTTTTTCGAAGTTGCCTTGTACACTTATAATGTGAATGCCTCAAAATTCATAAAAAGAACCTTCCCCAAACAAATAAACCTGCTTTAAATCAACCACTGGAAAATATTCCAACTCTTGTTCCCATTCCATAAGATGTTTAAAGACAGCGAGATTGTGAAAAATGTATATAGCTATAAAAATTTAGTACAACTACGTAAAGCAGGTGAAGGAATGTCAACAGTTGTAGATTTTTTTAAAAGAGGCAATAAGTCTTCGGGCATTGCAGCGCTCGGAAATACATTCCTTGCAGTCGTAAAGGGAGTCGCTGCGGGCATCAGTGGAAGCGGCACAATGCTGGCAACAACACTTCACTCGGTTGCGGATGCACTCAACCAATTGTTTGTTTTCATTGGAAGTTCGATTTCTGAAAAAGAGGCAACAAAACGGTTTCCGATGGGATTTGGCCGTGTCGTGAACCTGTTCGTCCTGATTGCCGTCATCATCATTTCGATCATGGCGTATGAGACAATCTTAAAGGGCTGGCATCTCATCCAGGACCCTAAAGCTTCGACGAATCTATGGCTGAATATTGTCATTATGTTACTGGCAGTTCTTGTGGATGGATCAATCCTGTTCAAAGCGATGAAGGAGATTGCCCATGAAACCAGGACTGAAGCTAAAGGGGCAGGGCTGATCGCAAATGCATTTAGGAATGTGAACAGGGCTGCGCCGCCGACGAGACTCGTATTTTATGAGGATTTGATTGCTACGTTTGGAGCTGCGCTGGCTTTGGTGTCCATCGTGCTAGCCGATGTTACAGGCTATTATTTCCTGGACGGGATTGGAACACTCTTGATTGGCTTTCTGCTGATTGGCATTGCTCTGAAAATTGGCTATGAAAATACAGTAGGCCTCATCGGGGTAGCTGCTCCTAAAGATCTGGAGGACAGGATTGCAAAGACCATTTTGTCTGATCCGGATGTCGTCGATATCAATAAGCTGAGAATTATCCAGGAGGGCAGACAGTATCATGTCGAAAGCTATCTTGAGCTTCGCAAAGGCATGACACTTGCCGATGCGGATGATATTAAATTCCGGGTAAGGGACAAGGTGCTGAATGATCCGGATGTTGATGACGTGGTCATGGGGATTATAGAGGCTGACGATGTTCAAACCTGGAAGCTTGATAATTAATTTAAAAGAAACCCGGCAGAGTCGATTCTGCCGGGTTTCTTTTGTTGGATAGGAAATAATAAAATAAATTTTTTGGATAACTATATGAGTTGTCTTAATCCAGCTCCAGCGCCTAGCCCCTCGGGACGCTTGCGCTTTTTGTTCTGTTATGACAGCACTTCTGTATTATTCAATATCAAGGTTTCAACCGGTTTCTCTGATTCAATCTGCTTTATGACCTCGATATACTTGATGTGGTGTTCTTCCATCTCAATAATCTTGAAATGGAAAGGACCGAAGCTGACAATGTCACCTTGCTTCACTTCGTAGTTTTCAGTGAGCATCCAGCCGCCGATTGTGTCGACATCTTCATCATTGATATCAAGTCCAAGCAGATCATTGACCTCGCTGACCAGTACCTTGGCATCGATAATATAGTGGCTATCCTTGATTTTGCGGACCATTGGGATCTCATCCATATCGAATTCATCACGAATTTCCCCTACGATTTCCTCCAGGATATCCTCTACAGTTACCAGGCCTGAAGTACCGCCGTATTCATCCATTAAAATTGCCATATGAATCCGTTCCTTTTGCATTTTCACAAGCAGGTCATGGATAGGGATACTGTCGATGACCCTGATGATCGGGCGGATGTAAGAGTCAAGCGTCTTTTCGCCGCGGCCCTGTTCATCGATCAAGTCCGTCATCACTTCTTTTATATTGACCAGCCCGATGATATGGTCTTTATCTCCATCAATGATCGGGTAGCGTGTGAATTTTTCTTCCTTTACGACCTGGAGGAAAGTCTCCAGGGTATCTTCCTTTGACAATGATGCAATCTCAGTGCGGGGCACCATGATTTCTTTGGCGATCCGATTATCGAATTCAAAGATTTTGTTCACATACTTAAACTCTGACTGGTTGATTTCGCCACTTTTCAAGCTTTCAGAAAGGATAATGCGAAGTTCTTCCTCAGAATGAGCCAAATCATGTTCGGAAGCAGGCTTTAGTCCGACAAGGCCAGTAGCTAAACGGGCTGAACCATTCAATGCCCAGATAAAAGGATACATGACCTTATAAAACAATATAAGCGGTTTAGCTGTATTGAGTGAGACCCACTCTGCCTTTTGTATGGCAAGTGTTTTAGGTGCCAGCTCGCCTACTACCACATGCAGGAATGTGATTATCGCAAAGGCAATTCCTATTGAAAGCACATGGCCAAAGGACTCGGGAATTTCAAGGCTATGGAGTACAGGACGAAGTATCGAAGCAATCGTCGGTTCGCCAAGCCAGCCAATTCCAAGGGCTGTGATCGTGATTCCCAGCTGGCATGCTGACAGGTACTCATCGAGATTGGATATCACTTTTTTAGCAGCTACAGCTTTTTTGCTGCCTTCCTCTATTAATTGATCAATTCTGGAACTCCTCACTTTAACAATCGCAAATTCTGATACGACAAAAAATGCCGTTAAAGCAATTAAAATGGCTATCCAAACCAAGTTAAATATGTCCAAATAAGTTCCCTTATCCCGCAGCTATACGGGTAAGGAGTCACCTCCTGATAAAATGAAAATTAAGCCTGCCGTTAAACAAGCTTTATTAGACTATGAATTTATTATTCCAGTGAATTAGTCAGGCCCGATCCGTGCGGCTTCTGCAGCCAGGGCCCATTTCCTGTCATGCTGCTGCTTTATCCGCGCCGATGGCTGTTAATTCCCTGATACGATAGATTGCCCCATCATACCACCTCAGCTTATTTTAGATTTAAAATTAATTATACCATATACTGCAAGCATGAAGTTGAAAATTAATTTACTTATAATGTATGAAGGAGCAGCATAATGTATGAAGTTTAGTGTTAATTATATTGGAAAATTCTGATTTTAACAAACGAATGACTCTCTTTTAAGGCGCATGGAAAATTTCCCAATGTAAGTATTTACCTTTTAAACCTTAATTTTAACAGTTTGCAATTGTAACTTATTATAATATTCAGTAAAATTGGTGGAGAGGAGGCTGTTTATGACTATGCTATTAACAGGCTTGGAAAATAAATTAAAAGGCTTTGCAAAACCTAATGAGAAAATATGGGTCGAGCCTGCAATGGACTTTATTTGCAAGCGTACCCCTGAGGGTCTTATTAAGTATGTGTCTCCATCCGTAACAGCGATGCTTGGCTATGAACAATCGGAACTGATTGGCCGATTGTATACATTGTTTGTACATACTGACGATTATAAAAGAATATCCGGGATTGCCATGCCTGAAAGTGAAGAGGTCTGCAGCCTGACATACCGCTTAAAACGGAAAGACGGTGTTTTTATCTGGGTTAGCTCCCAGGTATCTGTCATTCGTCATCCAGATACAGACCAGCCATTTGAAATATTTTCTGTAACCAGTGATGTATCTGCCAAGCTTAAAGCAGAGCATTTCATCCTCGAATATGAAAAGCTGAATGTCGTCGGACAGCTGGCGGCCGGGATTGCCCATGAAATTAAAAACCCTCTGACAAGTCTTAAAGGCTTCATCCAGTTGATGAAGGCCGGGCAGGAATTGAATAATTGCTATTTGGCCATCATGGAGGAAGAAATCAAAAGGATGGAGTCGGTTTCGAAGGAATTGATGCTGATGGCCAAGCCTCATAAAACAGATTTTAGTTCGTTTGATGTTAACTCCCTGGCGGATCATGCCATCACTCTTCTCATGGCTGAGGCGGCGAAAAAATGTGTGGAAATCATTAAGCGCTCGACACTCGACGACAGTTTGCTTCTTTGTGATGGAGAAAAAATCAAACAGGTACTGATCAATCTGCTGATGAATGCCATTGATGCAATGGATGTTCCTGGAGAGATTATTCTTGAACTTTCAAATGGAGACGGCTGCATATTGATTTCTGTATCAGATTGTGGGATAGGCATTCCTGATGAATTAATGGATAAAATCGGCAAGCCGTTTTTTACGACAAAAGAGAACGGCAATGGCCTTGGTTTGATGATTTGCTATAAAATTGTTGAAGAACATGGCGGAAGGATTTCAGTTGATTCCAGCAGTAATGGGACCACTTTTACCCTTCGTTTGCCTGTTAGATGATTTCGTGGGATGAAGGAACCTGGTATTGATGCCAATCTCTTGAAAGCAGGCTATAGACAAATAAATCGTGAAATTTTCCGTTTAAAAACTCTCCATCTCGCATAATGCCCTCTTTAGTAAATCCTAATCTTTCCGGAATGGCCTGGCTTTTGAAATTTTCTTTTCCGCAGCGGATCTCCATCCTGTTCAAAGCGAGGTCGTAAAACGCAAGCTTCAACAGGGCTTTTACCGCCCTGGTAACAATTCCTTTGCCCTGAAACGATTCTATAATATAGTATCCTATGCTTGCCTGTGAATTGTGCCAATCCACCCCCTGCAGGCCGATGCTTCCGGCCAGTTTTCCTTTATACCTGATGGCTAATTGAAGACTCTGGTTATTTTCATATTGTTCCTTCCACATATGGATGACATGGTAAAATTGGTCAACGGATTTCATTTTATCCACCCACGGAAGCCATGTTCGCAAAAATCCGCGATTCCTTTCAACGAGCCAAAACAGTTCCAAAGCGTGGCTCCCTTGAAAAGTATGCAATTCAATTTCCTGATCGACCTTTATATACACTTACTATCAACCTCCTCTGGCACTTTTCTCCAATCATGCAGATGGCGTTTAATAATCGGCATAAAGGGAATAAACCATTACATTATTTTTTATCTTTTTTTGGGAGGAATAACATGAAGCTAACTACCAGGATACTCATCGGTCTTGGCCTTGGTGCCATGACTGGCTTGATTCTTAACATATTTTCACCAGATTTGTTTACTGTTTTTGATAAATTCCTGTTTACACCGCTGGGGAAAATCTTTATCAATCTAATCAGTATGCTTGTCGTTCCAATAGTGTTGTTTTCAATCATCCTCGGTTCTGCGGGACTTGGAGATCCGAAGAAGCTTGGAAGAATTGGTTTAAAGACTGTAAGCTTCTTCCTGGGGACTACTGCAATTGCAATTATTATTGGCATTTCATTAAGCTATTTGATTAAGCCAGGTCTAATGGGAGAGTTCGATACAACCGGGGCGGATTTTAAAGCGGAAAAAGCTCCGCCGGTAAGTGAGACATTCCTGAATCTGATCCCGACCAATCCATTTGAAGCAATCACATCCGGCAATATGCTTCAAATCATTGTATTCGCGATTTTTATTGGGATTGCATTAACTGCATTAGGCAATAAAACCAAAGGTATTTTGAATCTCATCGAGCAAGGCAATGAAATTATGATGTATTTAGTAGGTCTCGTGATGAAGTTCGCTCCATATGGAACTTTTGGCTTGATTGCGACAGCGATTGGCAGTCAGGGTTTAGATGCTATAAAAGCTATGAGTGTATACATGCTTGTGGTTGTGCTTGCATTAATTCTTCATGGTTTATTAACCTATGGATCAAGTGTATATTTCCTTGCACGCAAAAATCCTTTATGGTTCTTTAAAGGATTCGCACCAGCAATGGGAGTGGCATTCAGTACATCCAGCAGTAACGCGACACTGCCTGTATCGATGGAAACAGCGCAAAAAAATCTGAAGGTTCCAGAGTCTGTCAGCAGCTTTGTGCAGCCTTTGGGCGCGACAATCAATATGGATGGAACGGCCATCATGCAAGGAGTTGCAACGATTTTTATCGCGCAGGTTTATGGTGCTGACCTGACGATGGCCGAGTTAGCGACAGTTGTCCTGACAGCGGTGCTTGCAAGTATTGGTACGGCAGGGGTGCCAGGTGTCGGTTTGATCATGCTGGCGATGGTCCTCAAATCTGTTGGATTGCCAGTTGAAGGTATAGGATTAATACTGGGTATTGACCGATTGCTCGATATGGCGCGTACAGCAGTGAATATCACGGGTGATGCAGCATGTGCGGTGATTGTTGCAGAATCAGAGAAGAAGCATGAGGCGAAGACAGCAAAAAATAAGGTAAAAACGATGGCCGACAAAAGCACTTTGGAGTATTCCGATAGAGCTTAGTCTCAATAAAAGCCCGTTCCTTCTTTATAAGGGACGGGCTTTTTGATAGTTGTGGGACTTACATTTCATTTCCGTTCAATGGCAAAAGAATGATAAATGATGTTTTGTCAGGTTCGGATGAACAGGCGAGTATTCCCTTATGTTTTTCAATGATTTCCCGGCAGACGAAAAGACCCAGCCCTGTTCCAAGTGTTTTGGTCGTGACAAATGGTTCAAAGATTGTCTTCAGTAAATTGTCTGGTATCACCGGGCCATTATTTGAGATTTCTAATTTGATATGAGTATCATTGACGAAGAATCCCTTGATTTCAATTCTCGGGTCGTCCCGATATTGGCTCAGGACATCAATTGCGTTGAAGATGATGTTGATGAGCACCTGCCTGATTTCATCAGCATACCCGTACAATTCCATCTTTTCGGCGACTTCCTTGTTAATCTTCACATTGGTATCAAGTATACTTGGATAAAGGAAATTTAATACCTCATCAATCATTTTATTTACTGAGAAAAAAGTTTTCTCTTTCCCAATCAGCTCCTTTTTGGAAAGAAGCAAAAATTGCGAAATCCGGAAATTCAGCTGTTCCAATTCGCTCGAGATGATATCGAGATACTTCATCTCAGGATGATCGGATTTTAACAGCTGGATAAACCCCTGAATGGAGGTCAGCGGGTTGCGGAATTCATGGATGAAGCTTGAAGTCATCTGCCCGAGCAAAGTCAGCCGGTCTTTATGGGTAGAATCGATGAACTCATTCTTTTCCTCGATGATCTTATTCTTCTGTTCATTGTAATAAGAAACGGCGTAGTACAGGAATGTATCAAAGCAGTAATTGATTCTGTTAATCGTGTCCTGAAGCTCTTCCCATCCCAGTTTCATTTTATGGAGATGTTTATAAATAACAGACCGCCCAGAGTTTACGTTATAAACAAAGTCCCCGATGTTAATGTCAGCACGGACCCTTTCTTCTCCGACGGCAAAAGCGATTTTTTGTAAATGAACCTCAAGCTCTTCATTCGATTTCGAAAAGATGGCCATGATGATTCCATACATTTCTTCCGCGTTTTTTGTAATTCTTAATTTATATGGATCGTCCTCAGATACGATGATCATTTCATTCCACTCGGCAATCAGATGTTCTTTTTCACTAGACAGGAAGCTTAGCAGTCGGTTCTGTGTAATTGGCAGCATTTAATTGAGTCCTCCAGTTTAACAATTCCGTTTTTAAAAACATTCGGTGGAAAAATGAAAATCCCTTTGTCGAATATTTAGAACATACGCAGAAAGGCGTCGAATTAGCAAAAAGGTGACTAAAGACCGATTTTTTTATCAGTATTTGTTAAATTGGTTGTCGACATTTTAATATAAATTATGAGTTGCATAAAAAGATGAAATTGTTTTCCTTGTCTTCGTAGATAAAAAGTAGTATATTCATAGTTGACAAATTAAATAGAACCACAAGGGGAGCTGCGTAAAGCAGCTGAGAGTGAGCGGCCGAGTTCTTACCCTTTGAACCTGTTAGTTAATGCTAGCGTAGGAATGTGGATGCGATAGGAAAGCAATCTTGGGAATCCTATATCGATCCCTCGATTGCTTTTTTTGTTTCTGAAGCAGAAAAGGCGTGTTGAAGCGGACCTCATTCTGAAAAGAAGGGGGAAGAAACATGAAACAAAAGCAAACTTTATTTTTAGTGGAAGTGGCAGTATTTTCGGCCCTGGCGTATTTATTGGATCTTTTTTCAGGGTTCCTATTTTCAAGGATCTGGCCGCAGGGCGGATCAGTTTCCATCGCGATGGTGCCTGTATTCCTGATGGCATTCCGCTGGGGATTAAAAGGCGGTATCCTTACCGGATTCATATTTGGACTTTTGCAATTCATTCTTGGGATGTCTCAGATTTATCATCCGGTACAAGGCATTTTGGATTATCTCGTTGCCTTTGCTGTTTTGGGATTGGCAGGTGTATTCGCCAGCCAGGTGAAAGCCTCCCTTCAGGAAGGACGGGGCAAGAAGTGGATAGGCCTGATTGTAGCTGGCACGTTTATCGGGAGCGCACTTCGATTCATCGCCCATTTTCTTTCAGGGTGGATTTTCTTTGGCAGCTATGCACCAAAAGGGCAGCCAGCATGGGTGTATTCAGCTGTTTATAATGGCACTTATATGCTTCCAAGCATGATTCTCAGTGCGATCATTGTCATCCTTATTATCAGT
This sequence comes from Mesobacillus sp., assembly GCF_057785455.1. Classification (NCBI taxonomy): domain Bacteria; kingdom Bacillati; phylum Bacillota; class Bacilli; order Caryophanales; family Bacillaceae; genus Mesobacillus; species Mesobacillus sp. Next base: position 3,497 of record NZ_JBYNSB010000003.1, on the reverse strand, counting down.
TCAGCACCTAATAGGATGCTCAAATAGTCAATCTTAAGAGGAGCCAGGTGCTCTTCTTTTTTTATGGTTTAATATACCGTTGCAGGTATATACTTAAAAAGTAAGATTTGTCAATTATATGGCTAAAAGCAGGTTATGAAGTTCCGAACCTTAAATCTGTGATTAATGTCACAGTGGAGGTGAGAGAAAAATGATTAAATAAAGATAATCATTCTCAATTAGCAAAATGTTTAGAAATGAAGAGAAACTGCTTTAACAATTTAATTTTAATTATAGCTCAGTGCCCTATCTTCCGAGGCACTGTAAATGTGAATAAGTAAATAACCAAAACATTTTCGGAAAAAGGTGATGGCTATGCTGGGGAATCTAAAGACTGGGGAAAAAGGCCGGATCTTGAATATTGCTGGTGCTGACAAGTTTGTTAAAAGAAGACTGCTAGACTTAGGTATTGCTGAAGGAGCAGAGGTATGTGTCAAGTGCATCCTGCCATTTGGCGGCCCGGTAATGGTCGAATCTTGCGGCCAATGCATCGGTATCCGCAGGAAAGAAGCGCTTAGAATCGAAGTGGAAAGAGTATGAATAACATTGCGCTTATAGGTAATCCAAATACAGGCAAAACCTCCCTGTTTAATAATTTGACAGGTTCATATGAATACGTAGGCAACTGGAGCGGCGTAACGGTTGAGAAGAAAGTGGGGGTCCTGAAGAACGGAAGGGACAAGCTCATTGATCTGCCAGGAGTGTATACACTTAACCCATTATCCAAGGATGAAGGAGTCGTTACCAATTTCTTTCTCCGCGAGCCATTCCAAAAGCTGCTTAACATCCTGGATGCATCGCAATTAAGAAGGAATCTTCATTTAACCTTGCAGGTAATGGAATATGATGCGCCTGTCATCATTGGCTTGAATATGCTTGATGTCGCCAAAAGCCGAGGAATTGAAATTAATATTGAAGAACTCTCGAGTCAATTGGGTGTCACGGTCGCCCCAGTAGTCGCAAGGTCCGGAAAGGGCTGTGATGAGCTTGCCGAGCTTGTTACAGGGGAAGCCGTAAAAACAGGAAAAACGAATCTGGTCTTTTACGGAAAAGCCATCGAGGATGGAATCCTTAAGCTTGCAGCTATGCTCCAGGGCAGAACGGGCATTTCTTCCCGCTGGCTTGGCCTGCAGCTATTCGAAGGAAATCCTTATGTAAAGCATTTTCTTGAACAAGAACTATCCATTCAGGGAATAGATTCACTCATGGAGTCCGTGGCTGTTTCTCATTCCAATCATACTGGTGATAAACATTCCCTGGACCAGGTCATCTATCAGAAGCGCAGTGAAGCAATCGAGAGGATTCTCTCTGCCTCTGCCACAAGGTCAGCTGCCAAAAGCATACCTTTAACCGAACGGATCGACATGATTGTCACAAACAAATTTTTAGGGATTCCGATTTTCTTGATGTTGATGTATTTAATGTTCATGCTGACGTTTGACTGGCTTGGGTTCCCGCTGTCTGATGCACTTGACTCGATTTTATCCGGTCCCGTCACTAATGGAATTGCGGCTGTGCTTTCTGCGGCAGGAACCTCAAAGTTCATTGAGGATCTGATTCTTGAAGGAATCGTTGCGGGAGTAGGAGGAGTCCTTGTTTTTGTCCCGCAGATTTTCATTTTGTTTTTCTTTATTTCGCTGCTTGAGGATTCTGGCTATATGGCCCGTGTTGCACTCGTAATGGACCGGTTGATGGAATCCGTCGGGCTGAATGGCAAGGCCTTCATTCCAATGATGATCGGATTTGGCTGCAATGTCCCGGGGATCATGGCTGCCCGCACCATTGAAACACCAAAGGAAAGATTGATGACAATCCTGCTGACTCCGCTGATGTCATGTTCAGCGCGTCTTCCCGTCTATGCCTTATTCGTTGGCGCATTCTTCCTTGAGCATAAGGCACTTGTTGTTTTAAGTCTGTATGTTTTAGGAGTGCTTGTTGCGTTACTGCTGGCAAAGGTTTTTTCAAAGACGCTATTGAAGGGGGAAACCTCCCTGTTTGTAATTGAGCTTCCTCCTTACAGGCTGCCGCAGGCAAAAGCACTCTGGAGGAGCACTTGGGATAAGGGAAAGGGCTTCATTAAAAAAGCAGGAACCTTCATCTTTGCAGGATCGGTGCTGATCTGGCTGCTTGCTTATGCCGGTCCGGGTGGTGTGAATGTCAGCATGGATAACAGCTATCTGGCTGCCCTTGGCGGAATAGTTGCACCTTTATTTGCGCCAATTGGCTTTGGGACATGGCAAGCCAGCGCTTCCCTTTTTACAGGCTTCCTGGCAAAGGAATCGATTATCTCGACTATGAACATCATTTATTTTGTGCCTGATGAAGCAACATTGCAGGGATTGCTGGCAACCTATTACACTCCGCTGGCAGCATATAGTTTCATGGTTTTCATCCTTTTATACGTACCCTGCCTGGCGACAGTAGCAACGATATACAAAGAAACCGGCTCCAAGCGCTGGACAGCTTTTTCCATCGGTTACGCATTAGTGATTGCTTACGTGCTATCGCTGGCTATTTATCAAGGTGGAAAGTTTATTGGACTAAGCTAATCCAGAAAAGGAGGCTTTAATATGATCGCGAACATTTTAATCGGGGGAGCGATATTTGGCTATGCTGGCTGGGCGTTCTTCCGTTTCATAAAAAAATCGAAGCAGGGGAAATGTGCAGCATGTTCCCTGCAGGATTCTTGTTCCACAAGCTGCAGCACAGTACAGGATAAGAAGTGAAATGGCAGGATGTGAGCAATCACATCCTTTTTAAATGCTCTTTTCAATAAAAACATTTGAATTTCACCGTTGTAAGTGTAAAATTACACTAAAAGAACTTAAAAGGATGAAGCGGATGACCAGGGATGAAATCATCAGTCGAGTGTCGGAAAAAATAAGAGTGCTGAGGGCTGAAGTAGGATATACGCAGGATAAAATGGCAGATATAATCGGTGTCTCCAAAAAGACGCTGGTGCAGATTGAAAAAGGAAGGGCTCAGGCGGGCTGGTCAACCGTTGTGACCATTTGTGCCTTATTCAGAGAGACCGAGACAATTCAATTCCTTTTCGGGAATGAACCATTAGAGGTGCTTGAAACAATCGCGCATGAAGGGACAGATTACCGCAAGGAAAAAACGCTCGGCGGAAAAGTCTGGTGGCGGGAAGTTGATCGTGCCGGAGGGTTTGTTATGCAGCAAAATATCCTTAGCCAGCATTTCAGGATATTGGATGAAGATGATTTCCGTATATTTAGCAGCTTTGAGGAAGAGGAAACGAGGGAAAGGCTGCTGGAGCTGTCAAAAGAACAAAGTAATTAAAAGCCGGGTACCAATAATGTGCACCCCAGAAGTTAGAGTGAAATTCTAACTTCTGGGGTGTTTTATTATGGCTAAATATAGTGAAAGTTTTAAAGTAATGGTGGTGCAGGAGTATCTGAGTGGTCCACTTGGAATTGAACTTCTAGCACGTAAAC
>NZ_JBYNSB010000002.1:0-64814 GCF_057785455.1 Mesobacillus sp. | reverse complement strand
CAGGCAGCCAAGGATCAAGCCAAGACCAATCAGGAATTCACCAAGCGGCACGATGAAGTTAAAGATATCGATGTTTGGCAGCGCAAAGCTTTCAAGGAAGTTCACGTACCAGCCATACACCATGTGGCCATCTGGCCCTTTCACAGGATTAGCAACCGCATTTTTCAAAAACCCACTAGCGTCAAAGCCACCGCCTGTCAGCTTGCCCCATCCTGCAGTCATCCAAGAGTATCCAAGATATAAACGTAACACTGTCAAAATTCCAGCGGCGATTTTATTTTCTCTTAACCAATTTGCAACCATTTTCCTCACTCCATTAAGTTAATTAGTATTATTACACTTATAAGATATCAAACTTATCTCGAAGTGAGTGGTTTTTGTGAATGAATTCACAATTCTGTTGAAATGTTTTGAACGAATTATGTCATAACCTTTTTCTCTGGTAAAAACAATGCCCAGAATTGCTTTTAATTCAAGGATATTTAGGGAAATACACCAATAAACGAACGGAGGGTTAATATGGGGAAAACAAAGAAAAAACTGCTCCTGGCTTCAATGGTTTCAGCCGGTGCTGCTTTGCTTACAGCTGCTTACCGCAAGCTTCAGAAGGAAACGATTAAACATATCGAGGTTGCTGATAAAAAGAACAGCAAGATGGATCAGAATAGGTAAATCAAAGCTCGCTTGTCCGGCGGGCTTTCTTTTTTTCATCTCGTTCATGATACTATAATGATGAATATTTTATTTTTGAGGTGTAATATAATGCCAATCATCAAGCACCAGCAGTTCATACAAGCCCCCATCCAACTCTGCTTCGACCTCGCCAGAAATGTCCAGATCCATACAGAAACGACCTCACATACAAAAGAAAAAGCTATTGGCGGAGTGATCGATGGCCTGTTAGAAGAAGGCGATACCGTTACCTGGGAAGCTGTTCATTTTGGCATTAAACAAAGGCTGACAGCCAGGGTCACTCATATGGAAAAGCCAAATATGTTTATTGATGTCATGGTAAAAGGAGCGTTCAAGTCATTTACCCATACACATGAATTCATTGAAGAAAAAACAGGCACTTTGATGGTGGATACATTTGAATACATATCTCCACTCGGCCCCCTTGGAATAATGGCGGATAAATTGTTTTTGGAAAAATACATGCGCGATTTCATTCATTCACGGGCGAAAGAGCTAAAGAGGATTGCGGAAGATTCGGCTTAAACCTTTGAAGGAATTCACCTTTCCTCTCTCGAAAATATCTATTAATCAACCTAGATAACACATCTTTATTTTTAAAAAAGTGAGGATATATCATGGTTGAGTTAAAGGACCCGTTTGGTGAATTCACCAGTATGCATGATAGGTTTATCACAGACTGGAATGAAGCGATGAAATCAGGCGATACTTCGTCTGTGGAAAAAATGACGGAGGATTATTATGTCGCTTTTTTCAAAAATAGTAAGGAAAAGCCTATGATTTTTAGCAAGCAGGATTCTATCGATGGAATGAAGCAATCAGTCCTGCGTTTCCTCGGATGCGAGAAGAGATTCGAGCACCGGGTCATCCGTCTGCGGAACCCTGAAAATGCTGTGGTTTTTTAAGAACAGCTCGTTGTAAAAAATGAACAAGTTTTGGCAAGGATGTTTACCATCGAGAACTGGCAGCTTATGGGCGGCAGCTGGTTGATTGCCAGAGAAACGGAAGAGTCCATTCATTAATATTTGAAGCACGGGGACGTACCTCCTGCTCCCTTTTGATTTGGAAGCAGCAGATACGTCCCCGTGCTTCCAAACTAGGAGGATTTACAATGGAGCCAATTACAATGCCGGACCTATCTTCAAGACCGCACGATTTGCATGTAGAACGGGTAATGGAATCACCGCCTGATGTCCTTTATCGAGCATGGACAGAGAATTTTGACCAGTGGTTTGCAGCTCCTGGGACGCTGATCATGAAACCGGAGGTCAACACCGCTTTTTTCTTTGAAACGGTCTTTAAACCAGAAGGGCATGACGAAGTCCAGCGCCACCCTCACTATGGACGTTTTCTCAGATTGGAGCAGGACCGCCTGGTTGAGCTTACATGGCTGACAGGCGCCGGCGGAACGAAAGGCGCAGAAACCGTCCTCACCATTGAACTGGAGCCCCGTCAAACCGGTACACTCCTAAAGCTAAGCCATAAGGGCTTCCCGGATGAGGAGTCGAAGAACGGGCATGAAGGAGCCTGGAAGATGATTCTTGAACATCTCGACAACAAGATGATGGAGAATAACTAGCATATTACCGCTGCCATATTTTTGGCAGTTTTTTATTATTATGGCCTTTCCTGGCTTGCCCGCGAAAATAAATAGTTTAATATGAATACATGAAGTATAATTTGTTGTAAAATTTAGAATTAAATTAACAGAACGCAGGTGAACGGATTGAATCGAATACATTATAGCTGGATCATCCTGATCATTTCCTTCTTCTCGATTATCGCTGCAGGGATTGTCCGTTCCTCCTCAGGAGTTTTTATCGAGCCATTTGAAAATGAATTTGGCTGGAGCCGGTCCGTCATTTCACTTGCTTTTGCGGTAGGCCTGTTCTTATACGGGATCTCAGGTCCATTTATGGCGGCGTTAATTGAAGTGTGGGGATTGAAAAAGATGATGGTCATCTCGATGCTGACCCTGCTGGCCGGAACAATTTTAACGCTGGTAATGCAGCATTCCTGGCAGCTCGTCATTATCTGGGGAATCATCATCGGATTGGGTTCAGGGTTATTTTTAACGGTGCTGAGTCCATATATAGCGAATCGCTGGTTTGAAAAAAAACGCGGACTCGCGGTCGGAATTCTGACAGCAAGTACAGCAACAGGACAGTTGATTCTCCTCCCCATCCTTGCGATTATGATTGAAAACTACTCATGGCGCTCAGCAATATATCTCATCATGTCCCTAACCTTCATTATGCTGATCATTATTTTTCTATTTATGAAAAATACACCAAAGGATGCCGGTGTTCTTCCGTATGGGCTTGAGGTTGAAAAGGAAGAGTCAGTTGCCGAGCAAAAGAAAAATCCTATTGTTATCGCGTTTAATGGCCTGTTCGAAGCGGTAAAAGCAAAGGAATTTTGGTTATTGGCGGGAAGTTTCTTTATCTGCGGACTTTCAACAAGCGGATTGATTGGCACTCATTTTGTCTCGTACTGTATGGCCTATGGAATCCCTCTTGTCACAGCCGCTTCACTGCTTTCATTCATGGGAATCTTTGATCTGGTAGGAACCACTGTGTCCGGCTGGCTGTCGGATCGGTTTGATAATCGCTGGCTTTTATTCTGGTACTACGTCCTGAGAGGGGCATCTCTCCTGCTGCTTCCTTTTGCACTTTCAGAAGGGTCTCTCACTTTATTATTTATCTTTGCGATTTTTTACGGCCTCGATTGGATTGCAACCGTACCGCCGACCATCAGCATCTCAAGACAGGTCTTTGGGATTGAAAAAAGCGGGATCATTTACGGATGGATTTTCGCAGCGCATCAGGCCGGTGCAGCATTTGGCGGCGGGCTGATCTTTAAAATCTTTAACTCCTACACCTGGGCCTTCTTCCTGGCAGGACTCTTTTGCTTACTGGCAAGCCTGTTTGTTATCGTCATTAAGAAGCATACAGCCATCGAAGAACAAAGGGACGGTTCTCATGTTTCAGCCTGAAACGTGAGGACCGTCCCTGTTTTCGTTATTGTGGAACGCGAGAACCGTCCCCGTGTTTCTCTTTTCTTCCATGCAAAAAGAAATAAGCGATGATGCCGACGATGATGAGTGGCACCATTGCGAGGTAAAGTCCCCTGAATCCGTATGTTGGTACCATATAGCCGAGCAGGAATGGGCCGACGCCGATTCCGAAGTCGAGCATGATGAAATACGTAGAAGATGCCAGCCCCATCCGGTGCGGCGGGGTCACTTTGATGGCGATCGTCTGGATGACGGATTGGAAGTTGCCGTATCCTAATCCTATCAGTGCGGCTGCAGTCAGGAAAATCGCACTTGAATGCGCCTGGCTCAGCAGATACATCCCGACCGCAAAAATCACCAGCGACGGATAGACGACACTGTTCGCGCCCTTCACATCCATCAGCTTCCCTGTAAACGGGCGGGAGAACAATACAGCCAGTGCATACGCAAAGAAATACATACTGCCTGCTTCGACTAAGTCAGCTTCTTTTGCAAATGAAGCGATAAAAGCCAGAGTGCCTGAATAGGCAAGCGATACTACGAACATCACAATCGATACAGGGAGGGCATTCATTTCAAAATAGTTGGCTAGCTTGAAACCCTTCGTATCAGGATCAACAGCCTGATACTCCACAGCTGGTTCTTTTACCGCCAGAGCTAAAGGCAAGCCTATAAGGCCAACAACCAGGGAGAAAATGAACATACTCTGGTAGCCGAACTCATTGATCAGGGCAATCCCAATCAGCGGTCCAATTGCCGTCGATAAAACGACACTTAAACTGAAGTAGCTGATCCCTTCCCCTTTTCTGCTTCCGGGAACGATCTGCGCCACAATCGTCGCAGTCGCCGTAGTGGCGAAACCGACACCAAAACCATGCAAGAAACGGACAAGCAGCAAAAAGTAAATATTAAACGGGATAAAATAAAGTAAAGTTATTAGTACAAAAAAGACAATCCCGCCGATCAGCATCCTCTTGCTGCCAATCCTGGCGATTTCCTTGCCGCCATATAATCTCGCAAAAAGAACCCCGATGATGAAGATGCTAGACGTCAGCCCCGCCATACTGGTAGATGCGCCATATGTATCAGCAGCATACGACGCCATCGTCACAATCAACAGGTACATTGAAAGCATCATCACGAAGTTCACAAGAGAAATCGAAATAAAATCCTTCGTCCATAATTTATCCTTAGGCATACATTCACCGCTTTCCCTACAAATATTTCGTGAAACGAATAAAATTATACTCCTATATACAAAATATGTCCAGAGAACATGGAACATGGGGACGGTTCTCGTGTTCCACTTTGGAACACAGGAACCGTCCCCATGTTCCACAAAAAAGGTGCACAGAAAAAATATTCTGTACACCTTTCAGCAAACTCTATTAGATTTCCATTTCCCAGCGTTCTTTTTCTGTCTTCTTCAGCTGCTTTTCGGTTTCTTCCGGGTAGACCGTGCGGAATTTATGATGGTCGGCCGGGATGATTTCAACCATTTTTGCAATCATATCCTCAGGATCGAATTGGTTTTCCAATCCTTCTTCCTGCTTTTTCATATCTTCCTTCTTCGTAAAATGCTTGAATTCATCGAACCATTTCCATTTTTCCTCGGCGGCGCGGTCGTTGAAGCCTGTGTTGAAGGCACCTGGGTTGATGGTGGCCACCTGGACGTTAAAGCCTTCAAGCTCTGACTTCATCGTTTGGGCAATCCCTTCAATCGCATGCTTGGTCGCTGTATATGGCCCAACATATGGCGTCGCCGAAATTCCCGCCATCGAGCTCATGAAGACTATCTTGCCGCTCCCTCTTTCCACAAGCTGGCGTGCAGCAATCTGGACCGTTTCGAGTGTCGCAAACACATTTACTTCAAAAAGCGCCCGGATCCTGTCCATCGGCACCTCCGCTAGCGGCCCGCCTTCATTGATCGCCGCATTGGCGACAAATACATCAAAGTCATACTTTCCAATCTGCTCCCGGTCGCGCTTATTCGTAATATCGAGCTTGAAAACCTCCATCTCCAATCCAAGCTCATCGGCCTCGCGCAGGAGATCGGTCTTCTGCGAAGTCAGCTCCGTTGTCGCGATCACGCGGTGGCCGTTTTTAGCAAGACCAATCGCCGCTCCCCTGCCAAGCCCGCTTCCCGCTCCAGTAATAAAAATCGTCTTAGGCATTACTCCTCCTCCTAACAATTCAATCTACCTATCCACTCTTCCCACTCCAGGCCCAGGTGAAACGCAGGGACGGTTCTCGTGTTCCGGACAGGAACGCGAGAACCGTCCCCATGTTCCACATGCATATCCCTTGAACAACAAGCCATCATAAAAACGAACATACTATAAGGAGTGATCAGCATGAAGAAATCGTTGATGATGATTGGCTGTACTGTTTTTACCATTGGCCTTGCCGGCTGCGGGACAGATAATGACAATGCGGCGAACAATGGCAATGGCCAAACCCAGGTACAGACTTTGGATGTAAGACAGGGAGCGGCAAATCAAGGCGGCAATCTGCGGGTTGCAGACCACATCGAGCGGCAGGTTGAACAGATGAGGGATGTGGAGGATGCGCATGTCATCATTTCTGACAACAAAGCGTATGTAGCAGTCAGATTGACTGATAACGCCGGAAATCGAAATAATCGGAACATTGATGGCAACGGTATGGATGATAACGGAAATGCCAATGTCAATGACGCATTGGATGGCAACGCCGGGACGTTTGCTGAAAATGGCCGTGTCGACCAGGACCGCAACCGTGCTGGAGACAACGGCATCATCGATGGCAAGGGAGACGCTGGTATTCAGAACCGTCAAAATGCAGGTACAGCAGACAGCAATATTTTCGGGACAGATAATGACCGCGGAAACGGCAGCTATTACAGCCAAGCAACGAACGCGTTTGAATACGAGATTGAGGACAAGGTCCGCAACGCTGATAAAGGTGTAGACAAAGTCTATGTATCCGTCGATAACAATGTCTATAACGAAATGGGTACGTTCGCTGACGACATCCGCAACAACAGAAACCGTAATGGCTTGTTTGATGACTTCACCAATGCCGTTAACAATTTATTCAGGAGATAGTTCTTTTAAAAAAAACGCTGGTATATCCGGCTGATGCAAGCATTAAAAAGCAGAGAAATCCGCATGGATTTTCTCTGCTTCTGCAATTATGAATGAAAAACTGAACCGCCCTTCCCAGCCGTCTTCAACTTTTATCAAAGTATCTTGGTCATGATCAGATCGGTTTGTTCCTCATCACCCATGTAAAAAGAATGGGCTCCCGTCTGAACGAACCCTAATTTGTGATAAAACGCAATTGCATTCTCATTCTTCTCCCATACGCCCAGCCAAACTTTCTTCTTACCATGTTCCTTCGCAATCTCCACCGCTTTATTCAGCAGAACTCTGCCGAGGCCATGTTTCTGAAATTGATTTTTCACATAAATCCTCTCAATTTCAAGCGATTCCCTGCCCATTTCCTCTGATTGTGCATCATTCACATTGATCTTTAAATATCCAGCAGCTTCTTTCTGGTAAAAAACAAAATAGAATTGCGAATCAGGATTCGATAATTCTTTTTCCACTTGTTCTTCATTAAATGCTCTTTCCAGATAAGCTCGCATATTTTCTGGGGAATTCTGGTCCTTAAATGTCTCATTAAAGGTTTCATAGCTAAGCTCTTGAAGTTTGTTCAAATCCTCCAGGCTGCATTTTTTAATCGTGATCGTCATCTGCCCCGCCGCTCCTTGTCCATTTCTTTTCTTTATTTTACACCTTGCAAAAAATTAAAGACATTTTCCGCTTAAAAAATCACTGCTGATTTGCATATACAATATGAAGAAAGCTGCTTTTAACCTCTCAAAAAAAAGCGCTAACCCGGATAGGATCAACGCATACAGCAAGCATTATAATTCGATTTGCTTAATGATTTTAGCAGGATTGCCGCCAACGACGACATTGTCAGGCACATCTTTGGTCACCACTGCCCCCGAGGCAATCACGACATTGTTCCCTACTGTAACACCCGGGTTGATGATTGCACTCCCGCCAATCCATACATTGTTTCCAAAGGTGATCGGTTTTGCATATTCCCTGCCTGAATTGCGTTCGTCCGGATGAAGCGGGTGCGTAGCTGTATAGATGTGCACGCCAGGCGCAAGCATGCAATTGTCCCCGAACCGCACTTCGCTTACATCCAAAATCGTGCAGTCAAAATTCGCATAAAAATTTTCTCCGACATGGGTGTTATATCCATAATCAAATCGGATATTGGGCTCCATAAAAACATTGTCACCCGTTGACCCTAACAGTTCCTTCAACAGCTGAGTGCGTTTTTCACCTTCCGTTTCCAACGTTTGATTATAAATCCTGACCTTGCGCCTCGCCTCCTCGCGATCCCTTACTAGTACCGGATCAGCGGGATTGTACATTTCCCCTGCTACCATTTTCTCTTTTTCGCTTCTCATGCCCATGACCTGCCTTTTAATGATTTGTTTACGCTTACACTCACTATACTTGTATATACAAGCTAATTCAAGTGCTGATGGCAACACTTTCATATTCGCACTGTATTCATGTTTAACTTAAAGAAGGAAGTGATATAGTGTTGGCGCTTGTCCACCTGCAAAACCCCATTTTAAGAGGTTTAGAGAATGCTTTTTATTTCCTGCTGCATCAAGACCAAAAAAAAGCTGTCGAGCTTCTAAACCCGACAACTTTTCTACTTATTTCGCAAAAGCAAATGCACAAAATATGGAGCACCAATCAACGCGGTCATGATGCCAGCAGGTATTCCTTCTGGTTCCAGGAGGTTACGGCCGATGGTGTCAGCGAACAGCAGGAGCCAGCCGCCGATCAGCACTGCTATTGGCAAAAACAATTGGTTCCTCGGACCAATCAGCGCTTTTGCGAGATGCGGTGCCATTAGTCCAATGAACGCGATTCCCCCTGTGACTGAAACAGCTGCAGCAGCCAGGGCAACAGCTGTCAGAAGCAGGACAACCCTTTCTTTTTCAATCGAAACTCCTACACCGATGGCAACCGGATCGCTTAGGCTTAGAAGGTTCAACCGATTTGCTTTATAGAGGGTAAATGGGATCAGGATGATCAGCCATGGCAAGAGTGACAGAATGAACGGCCAGTCTGTACCCCAGATATTGCCGGCAAGCCAGCGTGCGATGAAGTCGACTTTTTGTCTTTCCGCTGCAGAAATGATGACAATCATTGCTCCGGATAGGGCCATCGAAAATCCAATCCCGACAAGAATCAGCCTGACCGGCTGGAGTCCGATTCCTTTTTTATAGGAGAATAAATAGATCAGTACTGCAGTTAACAATGCACCAGCGAAAGCAACAAATGGCAGCATAAAGGCAAAGGAAGCGGCATCGATTGGGAAGAATAGAAAGAACACAGCAATTCCCAGTCCTGCTCCTGAGTTGATTCCTATGATTCCTGGATCAGCTAAATCATTCCGGGTCAGTCCCTGTAAAATCGCCCCTGAAATTGCCAGTGCCATTCCCGCAAGAAGCGTCACGATAATCCTCGGCAGCCTGATTTCAAACAATACAAACTCTTCTTTAAATGTGCCATTCCCGAATATCGTCGGTAAAATGCGGCCATACGAGACGGAAGAATAGCCGAGACCAAGACTCGCAATTATGGTTAATGCAATTAAAACAAACAAAGTCACAACGATGATTCTTTGTTTTTTAACAATGGACGGATGAATCATGTGAAGCTCTTCCCCCCTTTACGGACAATGAAAAGGAAGAACGGCAGTCCAAGAATAGAAATAATCGCGTAGATCGGTGTCTCATATGGAGCATTGATTGTTCTCCCTAACGTGTCTGCGATCAGCATGAACGAGGCACCGATTATGCCTGACATCGGCAAGACGAATCGAAAGTCTGTACCTACGATCATCCTGACGATATGCGGGACCATCAGTCCAATGAAGGCCATGTTCCCTACAAGCGCGACAGAGGACCCCGCAAGCAATACAATGACGATGAATAATATCAATTTAATGGAATTTGTATTCTGGCCAAGCCCAACAGCTACTTCTTCACTCAAACTTAGAATCGTCAATTGCCTCGATAAATAAAAAGAAATGACGATCCCTATCGAGATGAACGGAACAATAATTTTCAGCTGAGTCCAGGAAGTGCCCATCAGGCCGCCGGCTGTCCACATCGAAACATCTTTTGAAATTTTATAATAGAGACCGATTCCTTCAGCTGCAGCAAACAAAAATGCCGAGACCGCGGCACCTGCCAGTACAATCCGCAAAGGAGAAAATCCGCCTCTCTTTAGCGCGCCAATCCCAAAAACAAGCACAACACCTACAGCTGCTCCAATAAAACAAGCAATCGTAATGGCCAGATACCCAGCCCCCGGGCTAAGCGCCATAACGAGTGCCAGTGCTGCATTTGCCCCTGCTGTCAGTCCCAACAAACCCGGATCTGCCAGTGGGTTTCTTGTCAATCCCTGCATGATCGCGCCAGCTACTGATAAAGCAGCGCCGACAAAAATGGCCGCCACTTCCCTTGGCAGGCGAATCTCCCGGATCATGGTGATTGTATCTGTTTTAACCGTAGAAGTAAGTGCCAGCCAGATTTCCTTGATGCTTGTATCAGCTGCACCAAAAACCATGGCCGTCATGAAACTTGCGGCCATGACGAGAATTCCAGCAATGAACTTTATGAACATGGGGACAGAGCTTTTTTGGTTGATCATATACATCTCATCTTTCATATAGCAAGAAGAGGAATTCCCAAAGAATTCCTCATGCTAGTCATTATTGTCCTAAAAATGATTTTTTAAAGAATTCCAGTTGATATTCAAGTGTTAAAGGATCATTGAAATAGAACTCCTTCGCATTGACTTCGAATACACGGTTATTCTTTACGGCAGCAATATTTTTATAGGTCTCTGTTTGCTGGAAGGACGTATCTCCCTCTGCATTCTTGCTGAAGACCACATAATCACCAGCATATTCAGACAATACTTCAGGGGAAATCGCATAATAACCAGGCTCAAGTGCTGCTTTCTTTACTTTTTCAGGCATATTCAATCCCATTTCCTGATAAAGGATTTCTGTTCCCCTTGCCCAATTATCGCCAAATACATAAAGTTCCTTGTCGAAATTTTCAATAACTGAAACGGTTGCATCCGCACCAATTTTGGCTTTGATTTCTTCCCCGGCAGCTTTGGATTCTGTTTTGAAATTATCAATCCACGCTTGAGCTTCTTTTTCTTTATTTAAAACTTTGCCAATTTCCAGATGCTGCTCCAGGTAACCAAGCTTACCGTAAGTGAATGTTACCGTTGGCGCAATTTCTTTCAGCTTATCGACATTTTTAATATTGGATAAACCAATGATCAGGTCCGGATTTAATTCGATGACCTTTTCCAGGTTTTCATCTGTCACTTCCTCGACACCCTGTAATTTTTCAAAGCGCGGATTCATTTTTGACCAGGAGTCAACTCCCACGATCGGTACGTCAAGAGCCAGGACATTTCCGGCAAAAGATGAAAGAACGATGACTCTTTTCGGATTTGCCGGCACTTCTACAGGACCATTTTCAGATTCATAAGTAATGGTTTGAGGCTTATCGTCATCTTTTTTCTCGCTTGATCCATCTTTCTTTTCTTCTCCGCCGCAGGCACTAAGAACAAGCACCAGCATAAGCAGGAATGGCATAATTAATTTCTTCATTTTCCGCTTCTCCTTTTAGTAAGTTGTATGTAATGCAAATCGGTTTATTTGTACGTGGATCTTTCCCGATTTCAGCGTCAATGCTGAACACTTTTCTGAGCACTTCCTTATTGATGACTTCTTCACTTGTCCCTGTTTTCACAATACTTCCTGCTTTCAGGGCAACCAGGTGATCCGCGAATCTTGCGGCATGGTTTAAGTCATGAAGAACCATCACAACCGTCCTGCCCTGCTCTTTGTTCAGCTTTTGCAGCAGCTCAAGGATTTCAAGCTGATGTGCCATGTCTAAATAGGTGGTCGGTTCATCAAGGAAGATCATTTCTGTTTCCTGGGCAAGGGCAAGTGCGATCCAGACACGCTGCCGCTGGCCACCGGATAAAGAATCGACAGGCTCGTATTTATAACTTGCTGTTCCGGTCACTTCAAGAGCCCAATCAATCACTTCAATATCTTTTTTCGTCAGTCTCCCGAATCCCTTTTGGTATGGAAATCGCCCATATGACACCAATTCTCCTACTGTCAGTCCGGCGGCACTTTCCGGTGTCTGTGGAAGGATTGCCATTTTTCTTGCCAGGCTTTTCGTGTCTTCCTTAGAGATACTCGAACCATCCAGATAAATTGAACCAGACTGATGGGGAATGATTCGTGACATCGATTTAAGCAAAGTCGATTTTCCACAGCCATTTGGGCCGATGATAATCGTGATTTGCTGATCAGGGATTTCTAAAGTCAGATCATTCACGATTGTCCGTTCCCCATATCCAACGTTTAATTGGTCTGTGTATAAGCGGACCATTTATCATTCCTCCATAGTTGTTTAATCTTTTCATTGATAATGATTATCACTATCGGTTACAATAAATACTATAAAGCTATTACTTTTTTCAGTCAATGACAGATTTGTGAATCCTTCATTTTTCACCAGTTTTTTAACTATATATTGAAAAATCTTGAGGAGTGTTTCCATTGGAACATATTGAAACCTACGACATTACGATCATCGGCGGCGGGCCAGCTGGACTTTATTCTGCCTTTTATGCAGGCCTGCGGGAAATGAAGACCAAGATAATTGAAGCCCAGTCTGACCTGGGCGGCAAGATTCAAGTCTATCCTGAAAAAGTGATCTGGGATGTCGGCGGAATTGGCCCGATTACAGGTGCCAAGTTAATTCAGCAGTTAAAGGAACAGGCTATGACTTTCAGCCCTGAAGTAGTCCTGAATGAAAAGATTGAATCCATAAGCAAGGAAAATGGATTATTTTTACTGAAGGCAGCTTCCGGAAAAGTCCATTATTCAAGAACAGTCATCGTTTCCATCGGAAGCGGAATCCTAAAGCCGCAGAAGCTCAAGATTGAAGGTGCGGAAAAATTTGAGCTGTCAAATCTTCACTATATGGTCAATTCCCTCAAATATTTCAAAGATCGGACCATCGTGATTTCAGGCGGGGGCAACTCTGCAATCGATTGGGCGAACGCCCTCGAACCAGTCGCAAAGAAAATCTGCCTGGTTCACAGGAGAGATTGCTTTTCCGGTCATGAAGCACAGGTCACCCAGCTGATTAACAGTTCTGTGGAATGTTTGTTCCAATCTTGCATCACCAATTTAATCGCAGACAAAGGCAGGAATGCCATTGAATTTGTTGAAATAACCAATCAGGATACTGGTGAAATCACGCGGCTGCCTTGTGACGATGTTTTGGTTAATCACGGATTTGATCAGGATGCCTCGCTGCTCCAGAATAGCGTGCTGGAACCGAATATGATCGATGGTTTTTATATTGATGGAACACCAACAAGCGCAACGTCTGTACCAGGCTTATTTGCAGCTGGAGATATTCTTAAACACGAAGGAAAATTGAATTTAATAGCTGGGACATTCCAGGATGCAGCCAATGCAGTCAACCAGGCAAAGCAGTTCATCGAACCGGAAGCCTCCCATTCAGCAATGGTATCATCCCACAATAAAGTCTTTTCAGAGAGGAACAAGAAATTGATTCTTCAGTTAATGAATTGATTTCTTGAAACAACGGAGCACCAGTTCAAGTCGCCCAAAGCCCCCTGGACATGAAAAAGCTTACCACTCAAATCTATGCCTTATAAGCGCAGACTCAGATTAAGTTTTATCAGAAGTATTTTTAATCAAGAGTGCGTCCGAATATTGCGTAGTTTTTGTACACAGGCATCTGTCTGCCGTATTTTATTTGCCCAAAACAAAAGCTAAGAGCAGTAGAATTTCAGATGCGAAATCCACTGCTCTTAGCTTTTATTTTAATATTTGTTTTCCTCTGCAGGAATTTAAAAGAAGACAGTTAACCTGAGTAATATAAAGCCTCACCGAAATCAGGTCCCCATGTACAAACTATCCAGCAATAATCTCTTCCATTTCATTAAATTCCTCACGAACAGCTTTGCTTGGCCTGTTTGTCATCAGACTCACGACAATGACTGCCACAAGGCTAAGGAAGAATCCTGGAATCATTTCATACATGATGTCTGTCAGCCCAGGGATGCTGATCCAGGCGATGACGGTCAGGGCGCCCACGATGATGCCTGCAAGCGCACCCCAGCGATTCATGCGTTTCCAATAAAGGCTTAGTAGCATGACTGGTCCGAATGCGGAACCGAAGCCGGCCCAGGCATTCCCGACAAGTGAAAGAATCGTATCATTTGGCGTAAGCGACAGCACGATACCGATTACTGCAACAATCAGAACAGCCATGCGTCCAACAAAAACCAATTCCTTATCCGATGCTTTACGGCGGAAGAAGGCTTTGTAAAAGTCCTCCGTCAGCGCACTGGATGTCACCAGCAGCTGGGAAGAAATCGTACTCATGATCGCCGCCAGGATCGCCGCAAGCAGGAATCCAGTGATATATGGGTGGAACAGGATGTTCGAGAACATGATAAACACCGTTTCCGGGTTTTTAAGCGCGACGTCGTTCACAGATACATAAGCAAGCCCTACAAGGCCGACTGCCAAAGCGCCAATAATCGAAATGATCATCCAGCCCATCGCAATCCTGCGGGCAGGCTTCAGCTCTTCAACCGATTTGATCGCCATAAAGCGGACGATGATGTGCGGCTGTCCGAAATAGCCAAGGCCCCATGCCAGGAATGACATGATTCCGAGTACGGAAGTCCCTTTGAAAATATCCATCAATGTAGGATTGATTTCCGTCACCGTGTCCATAACCGGCGCAGTGCCGCCAAGATCTGTGAACGCGACGATTGGAACGAGGACAAGTGCCAGGAACATGATGCAGCCCTGTACAAAGTCCGTCAAGCTGACCGCAAGGAATCCGCCAAACAGCGTGTATACGATGACGACACCAGCTGTCAGGAATAATCCCCAGCGATAATCAAGCCCGAATGCTGATTCAAATAAAGTGCCACCCGACACTAGACCAGCCGATGTGTACAGCGTGAAAAAGACAATGATGACGATGGCTGATACGGATCGAAGGATTTTGGTTGAATCCGAAAAGCGGTTTTCAAGAAAATCGGGGATTGTGATTGAATCATTCGCCAGCTCTGTATACGTACGCAGCCGCGGCGCAAGAATGAGGTAGTTCAAATAGGCACCGATGGCCAATCCAATTGCCAGCCAGGCACTCGATAGACCTGTCGTGTACATCGCACCCGGCAGTCCCATCAGCATCCATCCGCTCATATCGGATGCTCCTGCAGACAGCGCCGTTACCGATGGCCCAAGACCGCGGCCACCCAGCATATAATCGTTCAGATTTGAGGTTTTACGATATGCATACAATCCAATCAGGATCATTGCGATAAAATAAATACCTAAAGAAATAAAAATTTCAAAACTCACCTAATCGCTCCTTTTCGTTTTCCCTAAACGAAATAATTAACATAGTGGTATCATTGGGCTCTGTAAAATTAGACTGTTGATTTTCGTTCCAGGCGCTTCGCTTTCCTCGGGGCGTGAGGTGAGCCTCCTCGTCGCTTCGCTCCTGCGGGGTCTCACCTGTCCCGCTACATCCCGAAGGAGTCTACGCGCCTTCCACTACAATCAACAGGTGCATACATCAATATTTACCATTTTATAACATTAGTAATAAATACATTGATCAAGCCAAACCACGCGAAAAATAGATATGTTAATTATGCCGTCCAAGTTTTTTGCTCCCTCAAGGGGGCTACGGTTACTTAACCTAACAAAGATTGAACATCCTTTCAAGGAAGTGGCCGGAAATACTGTCCTGGCAAAACCGCTATACCCGCCAAGCTTATAGGAATGAAAGCGTTTGCTGAAATTATTAAAGTAAATATATTCATAATAATCAGACGCTATAAATACTTAAAAAGCAAGCACCCGCAGGCGCCTGCCTTTTTTACAATGTGAAAAGTCCCTTTTGCTTATATTAAGTTCGGCATTCTTACTAATGACTCTACTCGTCTGTTGAGCAGAATCAAGTAAAATCTTGCTTTGATCAAGAAGGTGATAATCGCCTTAACTAAGCTGTAAAGAGTATTCAAAGGAAATCCCCCCACATTGATATTAGTGTTAATCCTAACACTATCATTAGTTTGTTCTCAGATTCCCTATTCAATTCCCACCTTTGATAATTGCCGCTCGGTCCTCCATTTGCGGCGGTTCCTCCAACCAGCCATTCTTGATTTTTATTTCAATGCCTTCCTGTGCATAGAAGTAAATATTCTTGGAAACCATCAGGGCCTTCATGGACAAATCATTTCTCAAGGTAAAAAATGCCCCAGCCCCGGCTCCGACCAGACCAAACCCGTTAAGGATATAAATTGTGTGCATCATAAGCTTATCGGAAAAAGGCGGAATCGTTGACGTAGTAATCGTTCCCCCCATAGTTGCCGATGGCTGCAGATCACTTTCCTGGAGGATTTCCTGCATGATCTTTATCTGTTTTTTGGCCAGTTCTTTCCCTTTGAGAAAATATTGCTTCGCCTCTTTATTTTGTGCACATTGCGCAAACCCGGTAATCAGCTGCATGCCAATGATATTAGATTCGAGATTATGATTGATGATCCCGATTTCCAGATCATTCAGCACCCGTTTGTCGCCAAATAGGTTAATGCCCTTCATATACTTTTTGCTTTCGATGATCTCTATGTTTTTCGGCATCGTCACTTTTGGCGGCTGGGAGAGAATCCCTTTTTCAAGAAGATAGAATGTGGCGAGCTTATAAATCTTCTGGGTAACCGTTGTTAATCCCTCATAAATCGTCATCACCCGATTATCATAGGCCATATTCATATTCAATGTATAAAGTCCCATGCTCACCTGCTTCAATACGCGGACGAACATGATATCAAATCCGTTATCATAAAGCTTTGGGGCCTCTAAATTAACATCTTCAGGCGTGAATCCGATTGGTTTCACGATTCCCTGCTGCTTGAAAAGCACTTCCATTTCTTTTACATAAAAATCAAGCTCCTGCCATAGGCCGCCCAAAATATTCCGGGCCTGCTGGTCATCGGCTTTCTCGATAAAATACTCCAAAATCCTTATAATCAAGGTTTTTTCCTGATATGTCTGCCACAGCGTCCCAACCTCAGATGCACTGATGGGCTTTGTTTGGACCACGCAAATGACCTCCTAACTTCACGAACAAATAGTATACTTATCTGTAAAATCCCCAATTATATGGAAAAAATTCACCATCTTAAAAAAGCGGATCGTTTTCCTGGCCTTGTAAGGAGGTTATTCGCTCAAAGTCCCTTTTCAGACGCTGCAGCCTGCAGGCTTTCTGTTAATATAAGAAAAGCACGCCCCCGGACGGAAGCGTGCTCTCCTAATGTAAGAAATTAAGCTGCTGGATTTACTTCTAATTCAACTTTGATCTTGATATCTTTTCCTACTAGTACGCCGCCTGTTTCTAGTGCTGCATTCCAAGTAAGGCCAAATTCTTCACGGTTGATTTTTGCTTCACCTTCAAAACCGTAAACTTCAACGCCCCATGGGTTCTTGCCCTGTCCGCCGAATTCAACGTCAAATGTTACTGGCTTTGTTACACCTTTAATAGTCAAATCGCCAGTTACTTTATAATCGTCTCCATCTCTTGTGATGCTTGTGGATGTAAAATCGATTGTTGGATTGTTTTCAACATCAAAAAAGTCAGCTGATTTTAAGTGATTGTCGCGGTCTTCATTGTTTGTATTGATGCTTGCTACGTCGATTTTGAATTGAATTGAAGCTGTTGTTAAATCAGCTAGATCTGCAGCTTCTACATCTGCTGTATAAGAACCGAATTGTCCCTTTACTTTTGATACCATCATGTGTTTCACTTCAAATCCTACTGCTGAGTGCGCCTGGTCAACTGTCCATTTAGCCATTCTAAAATCCCTCCGGTTTTTGTTTTTTATCTCGAATTCGAGATATTATTTTAAAATAATAAGCTCAAGGAATTACCTCGAACTTGAATATCTTTAATTCGAGATAAATTTATCATGTTTTTGGCGATAGTGTCAATACTTTTTTTCAAGACAATTCAACACTTTTTTTAACTTACGAATTGTCTTAAGGACATCAGCCAAGACAATTCATCACACTTTTTCATTAACGAATTGTCTTGAGAGCACCTGCCATGACAATTCAACTCTATTCTTCGCCCTCGAATTGTCTTGAGAGCACCTGCCATGACAATTCAACTCTATTCTTCGCCCTCGAATTGTCTTGAGAGCACCTGCCATGACAATTCAACTCTATTTTTCCCTCACGAATTGTCTTGAGAGCACCTGCCATGACAATTCAACTCTATTTTCCGCTCACGAATTGTCTTGAGAGCACCTGCCATGACAATTCAACTCTATTTTCCGCTCACGAATTGTCTTGAGAGCACCCGTGAAATATTTTTATATTCCATACCATTAAAAGCAGTGTATATTATCATCAACAGTCGGCTTCAACACTGCTTTATTAACGAACCGTCATCACTGCAGACGCTGGCTGGACTGCTTATTAATAGATTAACACGCAAAAAGAGGACTGCTACATTGAGTCCTCTTTCCCTTTTTTCCACTGATACTTCTTTGCAAGCACATCCTGTATCGCGACCACAGCGATTCCCCAAACGACCCAGCTTCCCCAATAAATCAGCCTGGAGTCAACCTCCCATAAAATCGGGCCAAGCAGGAACCAGGACACCGCCACACAAAGATAAAATACTACTCTTGAACGCTGCATGAGAAACCCCCTTTATTTTTCCATACGGAGGAGTACTGGATCAGTGAAATCCCTTAAATATAAATGCGATTAAATACATCACTGCTCCGACTATGACCATGCCGCTCAAAAAATAACCGATACTGGAGAGAATCATCTTGATAAAATCATAGATTGCACCTGCCAAATCATCTATAAACCTGATCATGTTACCCCTCCATTCTTTTTCTTATTATACCATAAAATGTAAAAATTTTCTTGAAAGTACCTCTATCAAAAATAGACTAATCCTGCTTGGATCAGCCTCGTAACAAAGATAACGCTATTTATTATTTTTATTCTGAAGCTCAAACGACTCTTCATTCCCATCCCATTTTACAGTTACCTTGATTATTTCATCCTCGCTCACCTTTGCCCCGCCTTCTGACCCACCGCCAGTAGTAAAAACAGCCTTTCCTGGTGGTTCAGCGAATGTCTCGGTGATGACCCCGCTGCTCGAGACCGTTTCATATGAATACTCTAGTTTTTCAGTTGCTGATAAATCCTTTAAAGGCCCTTTATATTTTAGCGTCAGTTCATAATGATCCTCGTTAGAATAGGTCTCGCTCCCACCCTTTTTCCTCCACTTTTCTGTCCCTTTATAAGCATACTCCGCCTCCCAATGATCACTTTCACCGACGAATTTATAATCATTGTGGGTCACCTCACTACAGGCTGTCAGGAAGATGACTGTGAGCAGCAGCGGCAGAATTTTTTGCATGCAACTACCTCCAAAAAAATTTGGGATTCCTCACTTAAATGTACGAAAAACTTACAATTAAATACCTCCTTTATTTTAACAATGCGGAAGCTTGACACCGAAACGAACAACTTTACCATCCTTCAATTCAAACCACAAAGATTCTTTCAACCCATACTGAATCAAGCCATTTCCAGAAAGCCCTTCAGCAGCTTTCATGTCTTCATACCCTGTATAGTCAATCAAATCCCCATAAAATTGGATTACATCTTCTGGTGAGGACCCTAGCGCGATTCCTTTATCACTAGCTATGTTTTCGGTAAGAATCGTGATATCACTTACATGATATTGATTGTCGGTAACATCATATGTGAACAACACTTCTGCGTCCCTGTACACAGCGGTCATTTCGTCGTTTCCAGTACACTCGTTGAAGTTTTTCTTACTGCTAAGCTGCTGGCCAAGTACATCCTCAACCTGCTCGAGGGTCATCCAGATACTAATATATTGGGAACGATCCTTAATCAAGAATTTTTCCTGATGAATTCTTTCACTCATGCTCTGCCCTAATGTAAGTACGTTCTCATCTGGCTGGAAGTCAAAAGGAACTCCCATGGAGCTGGCGATATAATTCGCCGGAACGTATACTTCGCCGTCTCTGATTATTGTATCGGCTGCTTTCCTTGGCACTCCATCAATCCAATATGTTATGTCCTTCAACACTTTTACATCGTTGTGCAGCTCCTCTTTATTCGTTTCCACTTTTCCACCCGGCTTTGGCTGTGCTGTCGCTTCCTTAGGTCCCAAATCCTTTGCATAATAACCTATATAACCTGATAAAAGAAAACCGAGAATAAATATACTGCTTAATAATTCTTTTTTCATTGCGGAGGTCATCCTTATCTTTTAATTGCTCAGATCTAAAAAAAGGCCGGAGCATTTCCCAGTCGCTTCCTTGCTACTCAGCTGACCGACTTTTTGAGGATTTCATCCCAATGAGATAAATAGAGTAAGTGCCCAGCATCGTCAATAAAGGAATAAGTGGAATCAGCATACTTTTCACGGAGGTAATTTGACGTCTCCGCAGTCCAAACAGTATCTTTCCCACCCTGCCATATATGAACCTTCATGGTTGAAATGGGATTCCTGGCTTCATTTAATTTTTGGCACAATGCAATCGCATCGTAAAATACACCAATCCCTTTGTTATGGTAGCTTTCAACTGCACCTTTTGTAATAACAGCCTGTATGATTGGGTCATTCGCAACTTTTTTGTCCTCATCAACCATTTGTTTGATTGACTCCTGTATTGCAGAATCCAGATCTTTGGTTATTTTCTTGCTCAGGCTATTAAAGAAAAACTTTGTCATGAAAGGCATATACCTGTTCATATTTCTGATCATTTTCCAATTCATGGGCAGAAGCCTCTTGGTGTGGTCGCTATTAAGGGGGATAGCACTACTGATCAAGTTGAGCGAGATAACTTTTTCCGGATATTTGTCTGTGAACACCTGGCTATATAGTCCACCAGCTGACCAGCCAACAATCGCCGCCTTTTCAATCCCCTTCGCAATGAGGAAGTCATTAAGATAATCCGCAAACTCTTCCAGAGAATACTTTGACTCAAAATCTGAATCGCCATAACCTGGACGATTTACAGCGAAGAAACGGATATTATATTTGTCCAGCACTTCTGTATCAGGATGAATGGAGCTAACAGATGAACCGAATCCATGAAGGAAAACAACAGTGTTTTCATTTTGGTCGCCGTAACCGA
Organism: Mesobacillus sp.; assembly: GCF_057785455.1. Lineage (NCBI taxonomy): Bacteria > Bacillati > Bacillota > Bacilli > Caryophanales > Bacillaceae > Mesobacillus > Mesobacillus sp. The sequence goes on along the minus strand of NZ_JBYNSB010000002.1, from coordinate 43,712 downwards.
TATACGATAATTTACGGTTATTGGGCAGAAGAATAAAGGAGTTATAGTAATTTTTCATTTTTTCGACCTCACATTCTCTCTTCCCCAAAATATTCCACAACAGAGCCCGAATTCCTTTTTTTGCTATTCTGCTTGTTTTTTTTCCACAAAAAAGTGCGTTACTTTTTTAGAAGCAACGCACCCTTGAATCAAGGACGAACCTTATGGTAAGAGTTGATTAATTTAAATTCCTTTTCAGTTTTCCCACTATCGGGACAAAGCGAAAGCAGGCGTGCATGGACTGCATAAATATAGGTATCGGCCGTTTGAATTTCCTTCTTTTCATTAATTTTCACATGATCCAAAGGCAAATAAACTCTTATGACATGGGTATAGGCTGGATTTCCGAATCCCGCCTTTACTTCCTTTATCCAGATCCGAATGTTTTCTGGTTTGGGACCTTCCCAACCGATTGAGTTCGCATTGTATTTCTTAAGATAAAAATCTGAGACATCCTGGCTGATCCAGGTTTCCAACGATTCGTATATGTACATTTTCACTGCCTGATCTTTTACTTCAGTTTCTGCCCCTGTCTCGATAATGTCCTCAGCAGACACATTCCCGCCTGTTAAGAAGCTGATCATAATCAGTATGAACATTGTTTTTTTCATTAAATTCACCCCGCATTGTTAATACGGTTAGCGTTCGCTAATGCATCGGTTTTTATCACATTGCATGCTTTCTGTTCCAATTAGCATCCAATTGGTATAAACACAAATGGACAGGCATAAGGTGAAAATGTACCTTCAAATAAAGGAGTAAATAATCGTGAAACAATTAATTGGATTTTTAGGACTCATGTTCCTCTGTATTTATTTGGTTTATATCAATATCTCAAGTCCACCCACAGCCACCAGCATTGACTCTTTAGAAACAGGTGCCAGTATCCAAGTTGATCCTGAAACAACTGAGGAGTTAACCGAAGTGATCCTCCCTGAATTAGAGTATATACACGAGGAATCGGAAGATGAGGAAGTGGATGGATATATCGTTGAAACGTACAGGGAGTATGAAATTTACAAGGACCAGGAAGGCAATATTATCAAGCAAGTACCCACTTCAAACTATGATTATATTCGCTATCGGAAATAATTTTACTAAAGGCCTTTTTTCACAAAAACAAAACGATCAGCTGGATTCCAGACATGCAGATGATCAGCACGGTATCCCCGCAGCCACAGCACGCCGTCCATTTTTCTAAGATAAAAACCTTTCGGGAAATCATCGTCTTCCGACAGGATTTCCGACGCTATCGTAATGGAGCCAGATGGAGCTTGATGCTGTCGAGAGTCCTCTTCACAAACCTCAGCCTGGTCAAGATACATCAATCTTAAATGGGGTCCCAGCTCAAACGGACATAAATCCAAACCAAGTTCGCCCGCTCTTTTAAAAATCCGGGCAGTATCGGCCCCATCAGGAAAGCCAAGGCCCATCACAGTCAGTTCAACGGTCTCCAGGCTGTACTTGGCAGCAGAAGTCGTAAATTGATCAGCCGCAAACAGCCTTTCTCCATACGCATTCAGCATTACTGAGGCTTGCTGAAGCTTCTGGAGCAGCTGCGATTTCGTCAGTCCGCCGACTTCTACCGTTCTCGAAATGATTGGACAATCAGGATAAATCAACATTTGTGGTCACTCCCAAAAAAGCGATAATGTAGTGCGGCTTCAGCGGTTCGTCTTTTTCAATCCGTCGTAATCTCAAAATCCTTAACTCTATCTCCCTCATCAAACCAAATAACCAGCCACTCGCTGTCAACGCTCGGAAATCCACGCTCGGCACCCAAATAGTAGACGAGGTTATTTTCCTTTTGGAAATAGGCATCTTTCTCTTGCTCTCCCAGAAGGTCTGTAATTTCTGCTTTGGTCATCCCTTTTAAATCCGCTTCCGAAAGCAGATAGCCTGCCATTTCGCCTCGCTCTTCAGGTTCAGCAAACCACCTGTCCTGGTCAAAGTGGTCAGGCTTTAGTAAAGAATAGGCTAAATACATCCCACAGCCTATTAACAATCCCAGTGATAACAACGTTGCCAAAACCACACTTAACGCTTTTACCATTTCATCTATTCTCCATTTAAATCAATTATCTGGCCATAATAATAGAGCGTTACTTTCATCAGCGTTTCTTCAATCGAAGCTTCCCTGTTTTGTTCCAGCTTTCTTTTGAATTCCTCCACAGGAATCATGATACTATTACTCCCGACCATCACAAACCCGAAATTAGGAGCATAGACGAACTCTACGACTTTAATGGAGTCCTTCAGCTTCCTCTGATTCAAAAAATACAGCATATTGACCGCTTCCCTGACCATCACTTCTTTAGGCATCAGATTGAGGTCATTAACTGTATTCTCATCTGAAAAAGAAATTTGTATCATCTCTTGTTCCCCTGAGCCGGCGTATGGCTCTACGATCTTTTGTTCTTCCTCAAACAATAAACTTTCCATATAGTCTTGATCTATCGTAAAAGATTCAACCGTTTCAATGTCATACCTTCCCTCATAGACCACATTGAGGTCATCTTTTATTTGCTGCAGGCTTTCGTATTTTGAATCAGCCGGAGAGACGGAGTGAAACCATAATCTTATATTTTCATAGTGAGCCAATATGTAAAATAAGATAATGGATACGATCAACAATTTGTAATAGCGTTTAATAAAAGTCATATTCCCACCTAACTTTGGAGCTAGTCACTCTTCTCCAAATTTTCTATTTGCAGGAGGCTGGTTTCCTTACCGCTGATTTCAGCAGTCATGCTGTAATCCACCCATTCCACTAAAATAAAATATTTTTGGTCTTTGTTAATCAGATTCCAAACCCTCTCATCATCAATGACAATGGAAAAGTCCTGATGAGGTTCATATAGATTTTGAGCTGTGACAGTGTATACATTTTTATCTTTTGTCTTATTTTTTACAACAATATTCATTGTTGAGGAATGACTGATTTCCTCTTCTTTTTTAAAAAGCGAGCATGTAGTTATGGATATAATAACAGCAATTATGATAATGGCAGGCAGAACTTTCCTCACCTTGCTCCCCCTTCCGCACACCGAATTCTAAAGCCTATCAAGAAACTCAAGCAGCTGTTCAATAGCTTCCGGTCCAGCATCTTTTTTATAAACTTCCTTAAAGAGATGATACGCGGCTCCATCATGTTGGCTGAGCCATGCGAATGCTTTTTTGGGTCCCGGGTACCATTCGCCTTTGAACTCAAAATAAATCTCCAGGCTGTCTTTAAGCATCCAGTGAAGCCTGTAATTGCCCTCAAGGTCGTTCTTTTGCGAACGGCGGTACATTTTCCTAAGCCAGCTTTTCAAGAAATCCTTTTGCGAGCTGGACAGTTTTTCGGGGCCTTTATCAACGATATTTTGAATCTCCAGCAAAAGCTTTTGGGCCAAGCCCTTTTCATCCAGCAAGATCGTCCCTTTGTTGATGCGCAAAAATTGTTCCGGTTCAGCCATCTTGCTCGTATTATAAATCCACAAATCCAGCTGCTTTCCTTCGACATACTCCACGTGATTTGTTTCTTCTGCGTCATCTGTAAAACCAACAATGTCGATATCACTTTCCTCCGTATAATCGCCCGAACTATAAGATCCATATAATATGAATGTATGACAATTATATTTTTCCAGATGTGCCTGGATTTTTTTCAAAAGCAATTCTTTGTCCATCGATGTTCTCCTTCATTAAAAAAATAGACAACTCACACATTTAGTATGTTCAACATAAACTGTGTTTCTCCTGCCCTTCGGTTTCGTACCATGATCTCTAATGTTTTCACGCTATTCTGAAGCCGATAACATTTTGACAGGCTGTTCTTAATACAATTCATAAGAGGTGATAAAAATGCCAAGAGCAAAATATACCGATAGTGACGTTGCTTTGTTAGCAAGGATGATGAGGGCAGAAGCAGAAGGTGAAGGACGGATAGGCATGCTTTCGGTTGGCAATGTAGTTGTAAATCGCCTAAACGCGAATTGCCTGGATTTTAAAAACTTAAGGACGATCCCTCATGTGATTTATCAAATTCAAGGCGGGAATTATTCTTTTGAAGCCGTACAGAAGGGGAATGTTTTTTATAACCGAGCAAGAAGTGTAGAGAAAAGATTGGCCAAACAAACACTGGACTATTGGCGGGAACATCCTTCGAAGTATGCGCTTTGGTACTTCAATCCGTATGCCCCATGTCCGCCTACATGGTTTGGCCAGCCATTTGCAGGACAATTCAAACAGCATTGCTTTTATGAACCAGTGGCTAATACTTGTGAAGGTGTTTATACAGGGTAACGCACTCTCACTCAATGAAGGCCACTGAAACCAACTAATCAGCATTTCCCAGGTTGACTACAAGGCAACGAGATTTCTCTCGCTGCCTTTGTTTTTTGGAAAAATCGTTGCCACCCAGGAATCCATATGCAAAGATGTTCCGGTTACCGTGTTAAGTGTGGTGCTCATGAGGCCAAACTAAGCGGAGAAATTCCGCCTATCGTTTATAAAAAATCTCAAGAGGCTGAAATAAGCGGAAGAATTCCGGTTAACGCCACTAAAAGTGCCTGAAGCAAAAGGTTTTATCCATATAAGCGGAGAAACTCCCCTTATTTCGCTTGAAATAACGATGTTTTCCAAAATAAACGGAATTTGTCCGTCTATTTTTCAAATCTGGTAAATACCAAAGCCTATAATTAAAAAGAAAGGCTAGAAGCAAACTTGAAACAGCGAGTCCTTTCCTAAATTTGGTAAACCGCATGGGCAGCATCTAGAATTCTTACAAATAAAGAAAAAACCAATCCCCATAAAAGGAATTGGCTTATCATCACCCTACATTTCCCGCAGCATCTGGTTCAGCTGGCTCAGTTCCCCTTCGATCTCCGCCAGGCGTTTCTCGAGCGGATGAAGGTTCCCTTTTACCAGCTCCACTTTTTCAAGATTATGCTGGAGCTGTAAGTATTCATCTTTCAATTCTACAATCTTATATTCTAATTCTTTTTTATTCATAGCCTCTGCACACTCCCATAAGCCTCTTTCTTTAGGATAGAGCTATAGGGGCGGGTGTTCAACTATTTTTGCACAATCAGGATGCTTTTTGCTCTGCGAACGAAGCTTGCGGCACCACTTTTTTACCTTTAAAAACATTGAATACTAGATTTAACGCAATCGCCGTTAAGCTGCCGGCCACGATTCCGTTATCTGTCAGGATACGGATGCTTGATGGCATCTGCGCGAACAGTTCCGGAACAGCTGTTACGCCCAGCCCCATCCCAACTGAACATGCAATGATCAATAGATTTTCCTGTGAAGCGAACTCTACCTTGCTCAGCATTTTGATTCCATAGGCAACGACCATGCCGAACATGGCAACCATTGCTCCGCCAAGCACCGGCGTTGGGATGATCGTCGTCAACGCGCCAATCTTCGGTACCAGGCCAAGCAGCACAAGGAACGCGCCTGCTGTGTAGATGACATTCTTTGTCTTGACCCCGGACAGCTGAAGGAGTCCGACGTTTTGAGAATAGGTTGTATAAGGAAATGCGTTAAAAACGGCCCCAAGGATAATCGCTAGTCCTTCTGCACGGTAACCATTTGAAAGGTCTTTTTCTTCAAGCTTTTCTTCACAAATATCTCCGAGCGCAAAATAGACGCCAGTTGATTCTACTAAACTAACCATCGCTACGAGGATCATCGTCAGAATCGCTGTTACCTCAAAGGTCGGCATTCCAAAATAGAACGGTGAAGGCATATGGAACCATGAAGCCTCCGCTACTGCTGCGAAATTTACTTTTCCCATAAAATAAGAAACGATTGTTCCGGCAGCGAGTCCCAATAGAATCGCAATCGCGCGGATGAATCCTTTAAAAAAGCGGAACAGCACGATAATGAACAGCAATGTGCCGAATGCCAGGCCAATGTTTGAAAGCGAACCAAAGTCAGGGCTTCCCTGTCCCCCTGCCATATTGTTCATCGCAACAGGAATTAAGGTAATTCCGATAATCGTTACGACAGATCCAGTCACAACCGGCGGGAAAAACTTAACCAGCTTTCCAAAGAACTTTGAAATCACTACGACGAAAATACCCGAGACAAGGATCGAACCATAGATGGCGGAAATCCCGTATTGCCCGCCGATCGCAATCATCGGTCCAACAGCAGTGAAGGTACAGCCCAATACGACAGGGAGGCCGATTCCAAAGAATTTATTGCGCCATACTTGTAAAAGCGTCGCAATCCCGCACATAAAAATATCGATTGAAACTAAATACGTTAGCTGTTCTCCCGTCAATCCCAGCGCCCCGCCAACAATCAGCGGAACAATAACCGCTCCCGCGTACATAGCAAGCACATGCTGGATTCCCAGCGAAGCAATTTTGAATGGATTCTGTTTCATCATACTTCCACCTTTCCCTCTGCTGAATGTTCAAAGCTGATTGTTCCGTTTTCAAGCGAATTTATAATGGCCAATGATTCAACGCGATAGCCTTGATTACGGAGCAGGCTGCCGCCTTCCTGGAACCCTTTTTCAATGACAATCCCGATACCCGCAATAGCGGCGTTCGCCTTATGGGCTATTTCTGCAAGGCCCAGCGCAGCCTGGCCGTTGGCAAGGAAATCATCAATGATCATTACTGTATCGTTTTCGGATAGGTATTTTTCCGACACAGAAATCTCATTCGTTTCTCCCTTGGTAAAAGAGTGGACAGACGCTGTGATCAAGTCATTTACGAGAGTCAGAGATTTTCTTTTTCGTGCAAAAACAACTGGCACGTTTAACTGGAGGCCCGCCATCACTGCAGGAGCGATTCCGGAAGACTCAATCGTTAAAATCTTCGTGATCCCGCACCCGGCGAAGCGCCCGGCAAACTCCTTGCCGATTTCAAGCATGAGCTGCGGATCGATCTGGTGATTCAGGAACGAATCGACCTTCAGCACCGATGATGACAGGACGCTACCTTCGTTCTTTATTTTTTCAATAAGCAGTTCCATCGTAATTCCTCCTCTGTAGATGAAGGCTTCGGGAACACAAAAAGCCCAAAAGCCATGCATTCACATCATAAACTGAGTGAAGCAATGGCCCTTGGGCTGTATAAAACAAGCTGCAGGCAATCAGAGACTGGAAAAAACCGGTCCCTGCATTGCTCACTCATAGTCGGATCATTTACGGTAATCCGGTAGAAACTTGCAGGCCATATCCCTGCGATTATATGAGTGAATCTATTAAGTTATAGTCATTATAACACCAAATTTAGAATCTTCAAGCTAAAAATACAGATTAAAAACGAACGAATACTATGAATTAAACTAAAATTATTCGCCTTTTACTTATTTTTCGTTTCCAGATAATCTTTCCACGCAGTCACTCCGCCATCAAGCACAACGACATTATAGTCCTTTTCCGCCAGGATGCCTGCGCACTTCGCTGCTGAATTTCCGGTCGTGCAGGTCACGATGATTTCCCTATCTTTTGGCAGCTCCCCAAGCGCTTCTTCATTGCCTTCAAAAATATAATTCTTTGGAATGTTAAAATTCTCAATCGCTGCCTCTTCAATATGATAATCCCTGTATTTTTCCTCAGCTCTAACATCTAAAAGCATTACCTGATCCTGTTTCTGCACTTTTTCAAATAATTCTTCAGCGGAAATCCTCTTTAACTCCATCATCCGGCCCCTTTTCTTGTCAAATACCTATACAAATCATATATCCGGGATTACTATCGGGCAAGAAAAATAGATTCCCGCCTTTATCCTGAAGCAGCCTCCTCTGCGACTTTTATAGTTTCTCTCCTTTTTGTAAGACTGTTTTCGCAAAGCTTGTTACCTTCACCGATGTTCACCGATGTTGAATTAGGATCCTGTTGCTCTTCGTTCCAGGCGCGCAGACTCCTTCGGGATGCAGCGGGACAGCTGAGACCCCGCAGGAGCGCAGCGACGAGGAGGCTCACCGCACGCCCCGAGGAAAGCGAAGCGCCTGGAACGGAAATCAACAGCCTTTTTTAATAAACCTTTTAGAAAATGGGAGATTTTTTTCAAAAAGTATTTAGAATAGCCACAAAGTACAAAGTATTAGATTAGATCCTTTTGCAAAATATCCCTTTGACATCATCAGCAAGCGGGTGTAAATTCAATTCATGTATATTCAAATAATCAGAGATACAAATATTTAAAAATAAGAAGGGATACAAATGCAAAGCAAAAAGTTTAGCAGCGGAAGGTATAAAAATTATTCTTTTCAGTCCTTTCAAAAGGATCTTATTTCCGGGATTGTGGTTGGTGTGATTGCGATTCCATTGGGGATGGCGTTTGCGATTGCCTCAGGAGTGAAACCTGAACACGGAATCTACACGACGATTATTGCCGGGATCCTGATTTCTTTGCTTGGAGGCTCAAAGTATCAGATTGGCGGTCCAACAGGTGCATTTATTCCCATCTTGTTCGGAATTGTCATGACCTATGGCTTTGAAAATTTGCTGATCGCCGGTTTCATGGCGGGAATCATTTTGGTATTGATGGGCCTATTGAAGATGGGTTCGCTCATAAAATTCATTCCAAGGCCCGTGACGATCGGGTTCACCTCGGGAATCGCGGTGATTATTTTCACCGGTCAAATCGCCAATTTCCTCGGTCTGACCGGAGTCAAAAAGCATGAATACTTTCTTGATAACATGAAGGAAATATTCAGCCATCTCGATACAATCAATCTTTATAGTGTTCTTACAGCTGGGATTTGTCTGGCCACGGTACTGATGACACCAAAACTTTTCCCGAAGGTTCCCGGCCCTTTGATCGGCCTGATTGCTTCAACACTGGTTGCAAGCTGGCTTTTCCCGCAGCATGTGGCGACGATTGGATCGACCTTTGGGGACATTCCAAGCGAGCTGCCAAAATTTTCGATACCACATATTTCAATGGACCGGATTGAAATGCTTTTGGGACCGGCATTTGTGATTGCCATGCTTGGCGCGATTGAGTCGCTGCTATCAGCGGTCGTGGCCGATGGGATGACAAATAGCAGGCACAACAGCAACAGAGAATTAGTCGGCCAGGGAATTGCCAATATGATCACCCCTCTTTTTGGCGGCATCCCCGCAACAGGGGCAATCGCCAGGACGGCTACCAATATTAAAAACGGCGCAGCCTCTCCTCTTTCCGGTGTGATTCACGGGATTGTGGTCCTTTTAGTGTTAATGCTTTTTGCGCCATACGCTTCAAAAATCCCGCTGGCCAGCATGGCGCCGATATTAATGATCGTTGCCTGGAATATGAGTGAACGGCATGTTTTTTTCCATATGCTAAAAACAAGAACCGAGGATACACTGGTCCTCTTGATCACCTTTTTGTTGACTGTGTTTTTCAACCTGACACTGGCTGTCGAGGCAGGACTCGTTTTAGCGGTGATGATTTTCATTAAACGGATGAGTGATATAATGGTAACGGCGAAGGCATTGCCGAATCCAAACAGCCGGCAGGAAAAAGTCCAGCCCGAAGTTGTTTCGGATTCCCACGATTGCCCGCAAATCAGCATCTATAATGTGGAAGGCCCATTATTTTTCGGTGCGGCCCAGACCTTTGAACAGACCATCATGGAAACGATCCATTACAAACCCAGAATCCTTCTGTTAAGGATGGGAAGGGTTCCGTTCATGGATACAACAGGTGAAGCCCATTTATCAAGTATCGTCCGCCACTTTTCCAAGCAGGGAATTGTGCTGATATCCGGCATGAAACCACAGCCTAAGAAGGTTTTAGAAAAAACAGGCCTATATCAAAAAATTGGCCACAACCACTTCTTTGACCACACAGGAGATGCCATCAATTATGGCTTAAAGCAGCTAGACCAAAATAAATGCCTCGGCTGCAAACACTTCGCCTTCAAAGAATGCACCTCCCTGTCGATGGAACAAGGGGACGGTTCTCATGTTCCAAATAGTGAAGCATGGGGAAGTTGATACTGTGGAACATAGGGACGGTTCTTGTGTTCCAAAAATAGTGAAGCATGGGGAAAGTTAATAACGTTCTAGTAATGTAGAGGAGGAAATCCGATTGAATCTGGAGATGCAGCAATTCAAAGCAGAATTTTTCAAAGCCCTGGCTCATCCTCTCAGAATAAAAATTCTCGAGCTATTGGCCGAAGGAGATAAAAGCGTCAACGAAATCCAGAGCCTTGCTGGCAGTGAAGGGTCTGCGGTTTCCCAGCAGCTGACGATTCTGCGCGGAAAAAACATCGTCACCGGGACAAAAGAAGGTAACCGGGTGATTTATACTCTTCGTGACCCGATGATCGTCGACCTGCTGGCGGTTGCCAGACAGATTTTCAACAACCATTTGGTCGAAACGATCAATATGCTGGATAAGTTTAATGACGACAAAGAATGATATTGATAAGTGAAAAAGCACCCCTTCCCTGAAGGCGTGCTTTTTGCACTTGTGCACGTATTCGAAAGTCCACTATAATTCTATCAAACAAGCTTTGGAGAGGACGCTGAAAATGAGTATCCAATACGAATTGATTCCCGCGGAAAAAATCAGCTGCATCAAGGACCTTGTGAATGAGCTGATGGCATATCAGAAATCGCTTGCCCACTTTCGCCCCGAGCTGTTCGACAGCATGAACTTTGAGACCAGGCTCGTTCCTTCAGTAAAAAATGCGAAGGAAAATTTTATCCTTGTCGCTAAGGATGCTGATGAAATTGTCGCCTATGTGTACAGCAATATATCACCGAAGGAAGTCTATTCAAATGAATTCGCTACCTTTTTTGATATGGATTCAGTTGAAAAAGATGACGTTGGCTGCCTGTCGCAATTTTACATAAAAGAAGGCTATCGCAGCATGGGCATCGGCTCCGAGCTGTTTAACCGTTCGATGGAATGGCTGAACACTTTCGAAGATATTGATGATCTCTTCATCTACGTCTCAAATGGCAATGATGCGGCACTGCAATTTTACCAGGGCAAGGGCTTTAAGGTGAGCCATCAGATTTTGGATGGGTTTATAACGGTTATGAGGAATAGGTAATACACAAATAGAGGAGATTTTTGGAGGCATTTCGATGATTAAAAAATTCAGGCTATTGCCGCTTTCCATCACTTTATTGCTTATCTGTTTCATAACATGGCATCTAGGCAATTACTTTGCTGCGCCAGATGAGATGGACAGAGGAACTTCTTTTGCCATTATGGGTTTCCTGGGAACCGTCTTTTTCCTGATCACAACGATCATATTCGCCCTGTTAACTCTAATCTCGAGGAAAGCCAAAACACGTTAAAGAGAGCGGAAACGCTGAAAACCCTGGGTCATAAAAAAGGGCAGTGGATCCCACTGCCCTTTTTCGTTCACGCCCGTCCAATCTGGACTTTATTCCCAGCTGTTGATCATTTTCATCTCCGCCAAAGGATAAAACACAAACTCAGCTTTCCCGACTACCTTTTCTATCGGAACTGCACCAATATGGCGGCTGTCCATGCTTTTTCTCCGATTATCGCCTAAGACAAACAGATGACCTTCAGGAACGACTTCACTTTGTAATGGAGTATCCTTTAATGTGAATGAGTTGGTAAGCGGTCCATCGATGACCTGTTTCTTATATTCATCCAGATATGGCTCTGGATAGGCCTTGCCATTTATGTACAAGGTGTCATCCTTATATTCCACCGTATCGCCTGGCAATCCGATCACACGCTTGACGTAATCCTTTTCCTCTGTTGCATGAAAAACAACCACATCAAACCGTTTAGGCTCGCCAATTTTGGTAACAATCAGCCGCTCCTCGTTCTGCAAAGTAGGGTTCATCGATGCACCCTTCACCTCTATTGGTGTAAAGAAAAAGGTACGGACAATCACGGTCAGCAGAATCGCAATAAAAATCGCCTTCGCCCACTCCCACATTTCACTTTTAAGCATGGTCATTATTTTCTCCCCCTCATTGATTTATAGAAAAGACCTTTATTCCATTGTAACACTCAGGCATAAATTCCCAAAAACTATATACACTTCTCCTCTAAAAATTTCAAAACGCTCTTGACCCTTGCCAAATTATGTATTAGAATCATAAAAAACAAATTGCAATTCTATATAAAAGCGACGATAAGGACATGAATCATTCAGCAATTTTCTTTTTCAGAGATCAGGGCCACCGGCTGAAAGCCCTGAAGAAAAGCGGATGATTTACCACCTTGGAGCTATTGAGGGGAAATCATAGTATCCTTAATCGGTTAAAACCGTTATTTTACTTGAGCATAAAACACGCCTTACGCATGTTTTATGGAATTAGGGTGGCACCACGACCGCACTCGTCCCTATTACAGGGAAGGGTGCGTTTTTTATTTGGATAAAATTATATAGGCAAGCGTTGATAAGGACATGAATCATCCAGCAATTTTCTTTCCAGAGATCAGGGCCACCGGCTGAAAGCCCTGAAGAAAAGCGGACGATTTACCACCTTGGAGCTATTGAGGGGAAATCATAGTATCCTTAATCGGTTAAAACCGTTATTTTACTTGAGCATAAAGCATGCGCATTTCGCCGTGTTTTATGGAATTAGGGTGGCACCACGACCGCACTCGTCCCTATCACAGGGATGGGTGCGTTTTTTATTTGGATAAAATTATATAGGCAAGCGTTGATAAGGACATGAATCATCCTGCAATTTTCTTTTTCAGAGATCAGGGCCACCGGCTGAAAGCCCTGAAGAAAAGCGGACGATTTACCACCTTGGAGCTATTAAGGGGAATCATAGTATCCTTAATCGGTTAAAACCGTTATTTTACTTGAGCATAAAGCATGCGTCTTCCGCGTGTTTTATGGAATTAGGGTGGCACCACGACCACATTCGTCCCTATGTCAGGGATGGGTGTGGTCTTTTTTTATATCAATAAATATCAGGAGGAAAAAAAGATGGCTAATCAATTAGAAGCTGAAAAAATCAATCATAGAAAATTAGGTCAGGAGCTTGAGCTCTTCATATCAATGGAGGAAGCGCCAGGGATGCCTTTTTTCCTGCCCAATGGCATGGTGGTCCGGAATGAACTTGAAAATTTCTGGAGAAAAAAGCACCAAAGGGCAGGCTATCAGGAAATCAAAACTCCGATCATGATGAAACAGGAACTTTGGGAGCAGTCAGGCCATTGGGATCATTATCATGAAAATATGTATTTCTCGAATGTAGATAACCAAAATTATGCGATAAAGCCAATGAGCTGCCCGGGTGCGATTTTAATTTTCAACAGCAAGCGGAGAAGCTACCGCGAATTGCCGATCCGTTTTGCGGAACTTGGATTGGTGCACAGGCACGAGCTATCCGGTTCACTGAATGGACTGCTGAGGGTCCGCTCCTTCACTCAGGATGATGCCCATCTATTTGTGCGGCCCGACCAGATTGAGTCAGAGATTGAAAAAATCCTTGTGCTGATTCATGAATTCTATTCCCACTTCGGTTTTGACTATAAGATTGAATTATCTACACGGCCAGATGAATTCATGGGGTCAAAGGAAATCTGGGATCAGGCGGAAGGAGCACTGGAATCTGTCCTGAAAAAGACAGGCGCGGACTTCCAGATCAATCCTGGTGACGGTGCATTTTACGGTCCGAAAATCGACTTTCATATTCTCGATTCACTCGGAAGAAGCTGGCAGTGCGGGACTGTTCAATTGGATTTCCAAATGCCGCAGAAGTTCAACTGCGCTTATGTAGGCGAAGATAATAAGCTTCATCAGCCGATCATGATTCACAGAGCGATCTATGGATCAGTCGAACGCTTCATGGCAATTTTGATTGAACATTTCGCCGGCGGCTTCCCTCTATGGCTGTCGCCTGTCCAGGCAAAAATCATCCCGATTTCAGATGCCCATGCACTGTATGCTGAACACGTGAAATCTCAATTAGAAGCAGCCGGGATCCGCGTGGAAGTCGATTACAGGATTGAAAAAATGGGACTCAAAATCCGCGAGGCTGAAAAACATAAAATCCCTTATATGCTCGTAATCGGTGATAAAGAAGTCGAGAACCAATCCATCGCCGTCCGGAAACGGAAAGATGGAAACCTTGGTGTGCTGGGCATTGAGGAAGTTATTGAACTTTTTCAAAAAGAACTGAATGGCAGCATATAAAGCTGAAAAAGCCCAAAAGGATCCGAGTCCTTTTGGGCTTCAAGATTTAATAAAATGATCCGATTGCTAAAAAAATGCAGACAGCAGCTAAAATAAAGAAAACGCCAGATACTTTGCGGTTCCTCCTCATGTTAAAACCGAAGGCACAAAAGAATATTGCCGCAGATAGTTTAGAGGCACCTTGAAAATAAGCCTGATCCGAAAGGGCTGAACTGCTAAATATAATCGAGATGAACAGAGTGGCAAGAATGAGGATTTTAAACCACAAAGGCTCTCTTAAGAAAAGCTGGACCATCCATTTTATCCGCTGCATAACCATTCCATCCCCTTCAGGATCTGTTTCTTTAATCATATGGCTGTTTTTTAAAAGAATCCCTGTTCTCAGCTTTTTTATTGAGTAGGGTTTGTAATAAAGCTGTTGATTTTCGTTCCAGGCGCTTCGCTTTCCTCGGGGCGTGCGGTGAGCCTCCTCGTCGCTTTGCTCCTGCGGGGTCTCACCTGCCCGCTTCATCCCGAAGGAGTCTGCGCGCCTTCCACTACAATCAACAGGAGGTGGCAAACAACATTGGGATATAATAGAGCCTATTAAAAGTTAATCCATATTAGAATCGGCATCGTATGCGTATTATTCTCGGTTTACATCTTTCGGCTGCAGCGGCTTGCCTTCTAAAATTTTCTCAACTTCTTCATATCCGTCTGGAAAGGCAAAGTTATATCTTGCTGGAAGCGCGAAAACATATTGATCATTTTGTCCGAGCATTGTCGGGCCAACAGGTGCGGCACCAATATGAAATTCGTCTTTTTCAAGAGAGGACCATTGATCAAGGGTAAAGATCATGATCGGGATATCCTGTTTTGGTTTTTCCTCACTCCATTCAGGATGCCTGATTGACAGGATTGGACCGTTTTCAACCTGTTGTTGCTCAGGAGTGACTCCTTCCCACGAATCCGTTACGATCTGGTAATCTTCCCAACTTGTTGGCAGTGCAAAGGTGAAGCCGTATTCTGCATTTTCATAAACAATCGTTTCTGGTAAGTTATCATCTTTTTCGTTTTGATCCAAAGGCTTTTTATCATCATCCACTTTGTTATCATCTTTTACAGGAGGATGCTCGGTCTGTTGTCCTTGTTGGTTTGAACCTGGAGCTAAGGGACGGTCATCCTTCATTGAAATAGCAAGTACGGCAAAAAGCACAATTGCAGCAAAGCTCATAACACCTACAGAAATCTTCTTCATCAGAGCAGTTCTTCCCTTCTTTTTTTCATAAGATCTCGCAAATTGCAGGATGTTCTTATGAATGAGATCCTGGGTCTCTTTAGGAAACTTCTGTCCATAATCTGGTTTTGGCAATGAACGAATTTCTCTCTCCAAATCACTGAATTTCTCATTATTTTTCATTGAGAAAATCCTCCCTTACATTCTGCAGTGATTTTAACGCCCGATGATAGGTGGTTCGGACTTTGTTTTCATTCCAATTTAAAACCGATGCTGTTTCAGCTACGGAAAGTTCTTTAATTCCTCTAAGGATGACCACATCACGATAATTTGTTTTTAAAGATTGGATCGCTTGATATAGGAGCCTGTTATTTTCATTCAGCTGAAGGATATCCTCAGGGGTTTCCGTATCCTTTTGTTCAGCCTGGAACAAAGTCGCTGTCTTCACACTTAGCCGCTTCCTTTTTCTTATCTCATCTATCCCTACATTTCGCGCAATCGATAAAAGCCAGGTTTTCGGGCTCGATTTTTCTTGAAAGGTATCAATGCCTTTAATGGCACGGATAAAAACCTCCTGCACCAGATCTTCTACATCGCCTGACCCGATGTAATAAACTAAGAAATGATATATATCCTTGTTGTACAAATAAAACCATTCAGAAATGATGCTGCTAGTCATCAGCAGGTCAACTCCATTTCCCCTCCGATTTTTCACTCATGAATTAGTCGAATCAAGTGCTGTATTTATTACACTTTTTATAAGGGTTTTAAAAAATAAGCTCTGTTAAGCTAGGCTGTTGATTTTCGTTCCAGGCGCTTCGCTTTCCTCGGGGCGTGCGATGAGCCTCCTCGTCGCTTTGCTCCTGCGGGGTCTCACCTGCCCGCTTCATCCCGAAGGAGTCTGCGCGCCTTCCTCTACAATCAACAGGGTTTAAAGATCAACATTCGGCATTAACAGAGCCAAAAAATATAATAAGGAGCTTGAGATGATTCCAAGCTCCGATTCTAAAGTTTCATTTGGCATACGATTTTGCCACCTAGCAAACCGCTACCTTTTCATAGCATTTTTCTGCCTGAGGCGTGCGATCCAGCTCCAAACCAGAGTAATTGGCACCGAGACAATCACGCTGAACCAGAAGACGATCGGCATTGTTTCCGACAATGGCAGCTCCTGCCTGCCTATCGCCATTCCGATAAGCGTGTAGATGAACATTCCTCCAAGCACTGTCAGGGCACTGATGGCGTATCGGCTTAAAACGTGATTCTCCACCTTAGGCTTAGTATTGTTGGTGTTCTGTCTGTCCCTTTTTTCAGGCTCGATGATGAAGCCAGGAAATCTAAACTTGCAGTACATCAGCAGAAAAAATTCCGGGTAACCCACTCCGATACCGAATTGGACGATGGCCATCAATACAGTTCCATACAGATACGGGCCGTAGCCGATGAGATGCGCAGCAATCGGGCCGCCAAGGATGAACACAGCGAGAACTGCGGCGATGACTTTTGAAAGGGGCTTATTTTGAAAGTCGTACAGGAGCTTCCCGCCAGACCGGAGCTCCCCATTTTTCGCCCGGCGTATTCCCCTCAATGTCATTAAAATGAAAAAGATGAATCCTGCTCCAATGATGGAAAGTACATAATAAATGGTCTCAATCGGTACCTGGCCATCAATGTACATCAATAGCAGCGTGGCATAAAAGTCGACCGATACCTTGATGGCAACGAAGTTCAGCCAGACCGCCTGCAGCCGCTGAAAGTGATACATCACATAAGGGATCAGGAATATTAAGGCCATGAACAGCTGGATCAGGAAAAGCGTGACCAAAACATCCTTCAGCAAAATCCAGTTCTCTCCCATGGCAGTGCCCATTTCGTTATACACTAATTTATATTGAAGGGCCGGTATGCCGCTCATCACCAGCGTCACCAAAAACCAGACTGATATTGCACCAGGATGCAAACGGTCATTTGCGATCCAGTATAACTCTTTAAAATCCTCTTCCTTTAAGTGTTTCAACATCATCATCCTTTTTGAAAAAGCGTCCTGTTACCAGTATATAAAAGAATGCGATTTTTATAGAAATAAAAAGGTTGTTTTTTCCAAATTAAAAACACGCTGCCTCTTAAATGAGACAGCGTGCTTGAATTCTGATTATGTTCCGCAAAAAGTTCGATACGGAAGTTTTGTCGGAGCCGGCGGTGCGCAGAACTCCGTTTGTTCTTCCGAATGAGCAAACGGATCGGCAAGAACCTGCAGCAGTTTTTCCATCACGCTGAGGTCGCCGTTCTGGACAGCGGCATCCAGCGCTTCTTCTACCCGGTGGTTGCGCGGGATGATCGCCGGATTGCTGGAGCGCATCAGCTGCTGTGAGGCTTCCTTCGATTCCTCCTGCCTTCCGAGCCTTGCTTCCCAGCGTTCGTTCCATTGCGAAAACCCTTCTGAAGCAAACAAGTCCTGCCCTTCCAGCTTGCCAGCGGTTAACGAGCGGAAGGTGTTCGTATAGTCCGCCTTATGCTTATGCATCAGGTTCAGAAGTTCGGAAATGAGCTTCTTGTCTTCTTTTTCCTCATTAAAAATACCAAGTTTCGCACGCATGCCTGAGAGCCAGTATCCCTCAAACAGTTCAGGGAACTCAGAAAGGACATTCTCGGCAAGTTCGATTGCCTTCTCTTCCTCTTCATGGATCAGCGGCAATAGCGTTTCCGCGAACCTGGTCAGGTTCCAGCCGGCGATATATGGCTGATTGCCGAAAGCATAGCGGCCTTCAGTGTCAATCGAGCTGAAGACCGTCGCCGGGTCGAATGTATCCATGAATGCGCACGGACCATAGTCGATCGATTCGCCGCTGATCGTCATGTTATCCGTGTTCATGACACCATGGATAAAGCCGACAAGCTGCCACTTGGTGATCAAGGAGACCTGGCGCTTCACGACTTCTCTCAGGAATTGCAGATAGCGGTTATCTTCATTTTTCAGCTCCGGGTAATGGCGCTCGATCGCATAGTCAGCCAGTGCTTTGAGGTCCTCAATCTTTCCCCAGTTCGCCGCGTATTGGAAGGTCCCGACGCGCAGATGGCTGGCTGCCACACGGGTCAGGATCGCCCCCGGCAGCATCGTTTCCCGGATGATTTGCTCGCCAGTCGTGACTACGGCAAGACTGCGAGTCGTCGGGATGCCCAGCCCATGCATCGCCTCGCTGATGATGTATTCACGCAGCATCGGCCCGAGTCCTGCACGGCCATCTCCGCCTCGTGAATACTTCGTCCTGCCCGGCCCCTTCAGCTGGATATCGTATCTTTCATTAGCTGAAGTGATCTGCTCGCCAAGCAAAATCGCCCGCCCGTCACCGAGCATATTGAAATGGCCGAATTGATGTCCGGCATATGCCTGGGCAAGCGGCTCGGCGCCATCAGGAATTTGGTTCCCTGCAAATGCTGCTGCGCCCTCTGTGGTGTTCAGCGCTTCTGGATTAAGTCCCAGCTCATTTGCCAAAGTGCTATTAAAAATGACCAGTTTCGGTTCGCGGACCGGAGTAGGATTTTGCTTTGTAAAAAATATACCCGGCAATCGCGCATAACTGTTGTCAAAATTCCAGCCAGCATTGCTTTGCTCTGTCATAGGATAACCTCCTTTATAATTCAACGTTCTATGTCACTAGGTACCATATTCATAATCATTAATGTAATCTTCTTCCTAATAAGTATACCCGTTCAAAAGCAGATGACGCCCATAAAAATCTTGAGCTCCACCCCCATTTTAGCACTTTAAAGCGCCGGGGGTCAGACCCCCGACGCTTTAAAGTGCTAAATTCTTGCTTATATCTTTGTAATAATAATCCCGAGCACGGCCGAAATGATGCCAATGAATTGATATAGCCGCAGTTTCTCCTTGAAAATCCAGCAGCCCGCGAGGACTACCACGAGGCAGTTCAGGCTGACAATCGGGAAAATAATACTGGCTGTCCCCACCTGCAGGGCATAAAAGTAACAGCTGTACCCGATTACGCTTACCAGACCAACAAGTGAGCCGATATTTGCTTCGGACCGCTGCCAGTTCTCTTTTTCCCGGATAGAAGTGATCCCCAGATATATGCTTCCTCCCCCATACATGCAAATTAATGTATTAAGCGAGCTGATATGTAAGTAAGAAGTTGTTTTCATTAATATTCCTAGCGTACCAAAGGACAATATAGCCAAAATCACACGGAATAACCATGGACCGTACTCCTCTGTACGCGTGGACCCTGGAGTATATTGAATCATAATGGCCGACCCAAGGATAAATACAATTCCAAGCCACTGCAGCAGACTGATATGTTCATTGAAAATCACAGCTGCCCCAAGGATTGGAAAGATGGCATTCGCCCCAACCAGCGGCGACGTTAAACTTGCTGGCCCCTTTTCAAACGCCCTCGACATTTGTATATTGCCATTGGCATTCAATACCCCGATCAATCCCCCAAGGACGATTGCGAGCATACTGAATTGGATTGAATCCGTTGAAATTCCATAAGTCAATGTAAGCAGAAAAGCAATCAAGTAAAAAAAGAATTGAATATGTACCTTCGACAATCCGCGCCCCGTACTCCACTTGAAAATCGTATTATTCATTCCAAAGCTTAAGGTCGTTACCAATGCTGCTGCCACCCACATGCTTAATCCTTCTCTCTATCATTCTATTACCATATTTTAAAACTCTGCCAGCATGACAGCAATCATTTTTTTCGTAATGCTAAATAATTTGATAGTTTTACGAAACCTTAACATCTACTTTACACACGATTAGTATAATTTTCCTATAGGAAGATAGTTTTAGATATTGGAGGTCTTGGTTTTGAAGGATAAGATATCGAGCAGTATCCAGTCACAGATCACTCAGGAAAGTTCATCAGGAAGTTTCAGTCTCGGCTCCCGATTGTTTATTCTATTTTTCCCTTTATTGATTGCTTCAGTTGTATCGGCAGGGGCCAGTTCCTACATAAAAGCGAAAAACATGGCAATCGATACTATCGAAAGCCGTCTGGGACGCGAAGCAGAAATCATGGGCTATATAGCGGAGAATTTGAAGTTTGTCTATGTGAGTGATGAGGATTATTTCAGGCAGCAGCTTGAGGCGAATGTCCGCTCACAGCAAAAGAAACTCAAGAATGACGGGATTTCCTCTGATTTTTACTATATTGCGGATGGCAAAGCAACTCCTTTTAAGGTGAGCCAGAAATCCAGCAACACTTTTTCCGAGGAAACGATCGATACCATTCAAAAAGCTAAAACTGGGGTCATTCACGCAAAAGTGAACGGCTCGGACCATACAATTGCTTTTCAGGAAATGAAAGAAATCAATGGAATCTATGTCCTGCTGATTCCAACTAATACATACATGCAGCCGGTGCACTCGATGCTTTATTTTACGATCGCAGTCATTGTCATCAGCATGGCCGCGGCAACGGTCCTCCTCACCTTATTTGTAAGGAAAATCACGAAACCGCTGAATCAGCTCAGAGGCACGATGCGGACTGCCCGGGAAGGAAGTCTGCAAATATCCCCTGCGATTGAAACAACCATTCCGGAAATCGTTTCGCTGCAAAAAAGCTACAATAGCATGATTGAGCAAATGATGCGAATGGTTCGGGAGCTGACTTCAACGACAAATGAGCTTGGAAGTACCGGTGATGAGCTGAAGGATTCCTCGCAAAATACCCTGGCCAGCAGCCAGCAGCTTGTTTCCGCTATTAATCTAGTGAAACTAGGTGCAGAACAGACCGCCGCCAGCTCAGAGTCAAGTGTAAAAAGCTTTAAGGATATGACCGAAATGATTGAAGCGATTTTATCCAATATGAATAGTGTGTCCAGCAGTTCAGCCGCGATGAATGATTCAGCTGTCACTGGTGACCGGAACATCGGGCAGCTCATCACTACCACACACACGTTCGAAGCCGATTTCAAGCAGCTAAACAATACTATCCATCAGGTAAAAGCATACGCCAAATCCATTACCAATCTGGTTGGCATGGTACAAGCAGTCGCAGACCAGACAAGGCTCCTGTCACTGAATGCCTCAATCGAAGCAGCGCGGGCAGGTGACGCAGGAAAAGGCTTCGCGGTGGTGGCAAATGAAGTCCGGAACCTTGCAGAGCAGTCAGCAAAAACGACGGAAGAAATTTCACAGGCAATCACCAATATGGAAAAAATAACAGCCGGCGCCACCGAAGAATTCGATTTGATGCATACGAAAATCAAAAAGAATTTAACGATGGCAAGCAGTGCCCGCCACTCGTTCGACGAGCTGATGAAGGAGATCTCCGGCGTCAGCCAAAAGCTCCACTCGATGCAGGATGAGCTTGAAAACCTAGAGGAAACATTGCCACACCTGGCGCAAGAAGCTGACAGCTTTTTAGCCGTGTCGCAGGAAACATTGGCCAGCGCAGAAGAAATGCTTTCAGCAAGCGAAATCCAGATTCAGCAGATGGAGAATACCGACCAGATTGGATTAAAACTCAACACACTTGCTAAGTCCCTTTCTGAAATAACCCAGCACTTTAGCGTAAACCAAAAGGCCTGATTCCACACAGGCCTTTTGTCTTTATTTTACAAAATATGAAACCTCCTTCCATTCCTACCCGTATAAAAGTAAAAAGGAAACGGAGGCAGAGAATGAAAAAAATCATATTTACCGCCCTCATATTTGGATTGTTTTTAACCGGCTGTCAGGAAAAAGCCAGCGGGACGCTTGATACGACCCATCTTGTCTTAACCGAATCGGAATTAGAAAGTGTCCCTCTGGTTTACGAAGCACCTTCGCTGGAGGAAGGCCTGGATGCACTCCCGTTTAAAGTTAACCTCCCTGAAAACCTGCCCTTTGACGCCATGCCGCTAAAAATGATGTCAATTGAAGACTTCAAGCACGACGGCAAGGAATTGCGCGTTGACTTTATGTCCGTGTCAAAAAAGGAAGAAGATAAAATCGCCCTCACAATCTCCGTCCACAATTTCAAAGTTGAGTACAGCGAACCAGCTGGTGACGAGGTAAAATTAGCAGACGGCATAATCGGCAGCCATATTGGAAACTCCCTCATCTTCGAAAAAGACGACATCTACTATTCCATAGCCTATAACAATGAAAACATTTCCGATGAGGAACACCAAAAGCAGATGATCGAAATCGCCAATCAAATGCTGTAGGAGGACGCTTGTGATAAGCGTTCTTTTTTTTCAGAAAAGGAAATCTCCGGGCTTAACGAACAGTTATGAAGCGAGAGGAGGAATGGATGAATAATGAGCACCAGTGAAGCAAGTGTACAGAACAAAAAAGCCTGGGAACATCGGGCTTATGAATTTTGGGTAAAAAGCTTTGGTCAACCTAATGACTTGGCCTGCCGGATCCTTAAAGACCCCGAAGCCCAGTTAAAAAAGCACTCTAATTTTTTCAAAAATATTACCGGCAAAAAAATTGCAAACCTTTGTGGATCAAATGGAAGAAAGGCTGTGCCTCTTGCCTTATTGGGGGCTGAAGTAACGGTCTTTGATATTTCAGAGGAAAACAGGCAATACGCCCTTGAACTGGCCAAATGCGCCAGAACCAACATCGACTATGTGGTCACAGATATTTACGACATTAATCAAGAACAATATGGCGGACAGTTTGACATCCTTTACCTTGAAGGCGGCATCCTACACTACTTTCATGACCTAGATCGCTTTATAAGCCTTCTTTATTCATTACTAAAAACAGACGGCTTGTTAATTTTAAGTGATTTCCACCCGATAAAAAGATGCATCGTCGAAGGGGCAAATGGCCAATACTTGCTTCATCCAGCCTATTTTGATGAAGAGATTCGTAGTGGAGATATAGCTTTTAAGCAAGCTTTTTCCAGGCAAGAACAAGCCAATTTCCCTGATGTATCTGTCCGTTATTACACCCTCAGTGAAATAATCAATTCTGTCATTGCACCAGGCTTTAAGCTGAAAAAATTTGAAGAGCACCGCGGGTGGGATAACGAGAATATCCCCTGGGAATTCACCATTTCAGCTGTAAAATAAAGCCTCTTAATGAAAGATTAATAAAACTCCTTATAATTTTTAATATTCTCTCGTTAATATTAAAGTTAGGCAAGTTTACCAGTTTTCAGCCTTTGAAAAGGAGGAATAACGGATGACTTACAGCAAAAGCAGCCTTACACCAGAAGAGAATATGAAATTAGTAAATTTAAAGCTCCAGCTATTAAACACCGATTGCGACCAAGCACGATCCTCATTGCTCCAGGAAATCGAACAGCTCCTCAATAAAGCCAAGCAGCGCTATAAATTCCTCACGACACTGGAAGACGAAAAAAATGTTGAAAAGCAGGATCCGCGATAGCGAGGGTCCTGCTTTATTTTTGCCAGTCGACAATACTTCCGAACGATTAATCTTGGATACTCTTTTTGAAGGTATTTGAGACATCACTCATGACAATTCATCAATGATTTTTCCGTTTGAATTGTCTTGGAGGTCCCGCTTAGAACAATTCACTCATCGCTTTTCTGTTTGAATTGTCTTGGGAATCCTCTTTAGAACAATTCACTCCCCGCTTTTCCGTTTGAATTGTCTTGGTGACCCCGCTCAGAACAATTCATCTCCGCTTTTTCCTTACGAATTGTCTTGGAGAACCGGACCTAAGACAATTCACTCCCCCATTTTCCTTTTGAATTGTCTTGGAGACCCACCTCAGAACAATTCACCCTCAATTTTCCCACTCGAATTGTCATAGAAACCACCAACCACAAAAAAAGAAGACCTCAGCCCGCCACCAAAAGCGAACCTCGGTCTTCCCCAAACCCACCATTATTTCAATCCGTTCAATTCTTCCAGCACCGCTTCGATATCTTCATCCGCTAGTGGTGCGAAGCCTGTTTCCTTCGCTACATCCTGTGCGTTTTTCATTGTGTAGATTGCGTAGTCCAGCACCTGCGGCTTTTCTTTTGCATTGTTCACGTTCAGGTATGTGAACACCGGGCGTGTGAATGGAGCGTAATCGCCGTCTTCCTTGATTGTGTCAAGGGATGGCTCTACTGGGCCGTTGCCGAAATCAACGTGTACTGCGCCAAGCTTATCTTTGTTGTTTGCATAGTAACCGTAACCGAAGAAACCGATTGCGTTCTTGTCTTTCGCAACTAGGTCAACAAGTGTTGAGTAGTCCTGCTGCAGGTTGATTCCCTCTGCAAGATCTTTTTCTTCAAGAATGTTTTCAAACATGAATTCGTACGTACCGTGGTTTTCATTTGGACCATAAGTTTTGATTTCTTCATCCGGGAAATCAGGGCGTACATCAGACCATTTCTTTTTGCCGGATTCAGCAAGGAAGATATCGATGACTTCTTCCTTTGTCAGTTCCTTTGCCCAATCGTTATCTTTATTAATGACAATCGTGATGCCATCCAATGCGACTTTCATTTCCTTAACTTCGATGCCAAGCTCTTCTGCTTTTGCCTTCTCTTCATCCTTGATCTGGCGGGAAGCATCATTGTAATCTGTTCCATCTTTAGCGAGGAATTTCTTAAAACCAGCAGATGTACCTGCGCGGCTGACTTCAACCGAAACATCTTCCTGCTCGTTGGACATATAGTTCTCAGCCATTTTTGCCATGAAAGGATAAACCGTACCAGAGCCGTCAATAGCAATACTGCCTTCAAGAGCTTCACTCTTTTTAGCTTCTGCATTCGTTTCGCCATCAGAGCAAGCTGCTCCAAAAACCATAACCGAGGCAAGCATCGTGAACATACCCAATTTCTTAAGTTTCTTCATTTCCTTAATCCCCCTAATCGTTATCTGCCTTGCTACAAGTACAAGATTACTAGACTCGTATTAATAGGGTTTTAAGGAGTTGTAAATAATTTGAAAAAGAATGTAAATAATTATTAAGACCTATTCGTCATTCATATCCTTCACCATCCAGACCTGCTCCTCCCACTGCTTGAATCCGCAATCCTCCAAAACTCGAAGCAGCTGTTCATGGTCTTCCGCTGTGTTCACCGTTGTCCGCTGGAAAGCGCGGTCCAGTGGCGCAAATGAATGATTCAGCAGGGCTTTTATAACATCTTCCGTATCCGTTCTTCCTCCTGCCGCTTCCAGCTGGAGCAGTCCCACACTGGCAATCTCACCGTTTTTGTACATCCTTTTCGATAAAGAATAGCCTGCAATCCGATCTTGTTCATCGCGAAGTATAATGGCAGTCGCATCATGCAGGTTCTGATTCTGCCACGGTGCCTGATGCTGGTAAAAATCGATCCCCGTTAGCTCCTGCGGCGATACATGTACAAGTCGGCAGCCCGAATCCTTTACAGCAAATACATCTTCCGCAATCGCCTCGTTCAACTGCAGGAACTTCAGCCGCTTTTTCAACACATAGCCAAATCCCTGATAAAGCTTAATCGCCGCTTCATTCCTCGAAATCGCCTCAAGCGTCGCGAACCTGACGCCGTTCTCCTTGTAAATCTCAAACGCTGCTTCCATCAGCTGTTTCCCTACTCCTTTGCCCCGCAGCTCCTTAGCAACCCCGGTCCCGCCGTTCCATGCCACGATTTCCCCATTGACTTCTTTCATCCCGCTGAGCACAATCCCCGCAGGCCTTCCCTCATGATAAGCAAGAACTGAATGTTCAGGAGAAAGTCCATCCAGGCCAAAGCGCTTCGAAAACGACTCAATATCCTTCGACTGATTGTAAAAATAGCCCTCGAACCCCCGGTTATAAGCCTCTACTCCGTCCTTTAAAGGACAATCACTTAATCTCTTTATTTCGATTCCCATCATTGATTCCCCCTGCCTCTTTTAAAAAATAAACCGACCGTTTGGTTTATTATATTTTCCACTTCTGTAAAATTTCAATTATTTTGAAAATAAATCATTCGACATAAAAAAACAGCTGCCGCAATAGGACAACTGCTTTTACCGAAAAACACTTGATGGAACATCAAACGTGTTCCATAGAAATACCACAAAAACGGCTGACAGCAGCCACGCAAAAATCGGTTTCTCATAATGGACCTTCAAGATGATAAACATCATAGCGTTAAAAACCGCAGACCACCAGAGGCTCCAGCCATTGAAGTACTCAATCAGTCCAAAATAGCCATCAATCATCTCGTTTATCACATATAATCCGACCCACCCGAAGTAATACAACAGTTTCTTTTTCAGGCCGGCCTTCGGAAAATTGGCCAAATAAGCCAGCACTGTTGCCGGATATTTTATCAGCATGATCGAAAAAGAAATATGTGTATTCGTCAGGCCGATTTCCTTGTCGCCAGCAGGCGGTGAATAATGCCACATAGGATAACGATCAGATAATAAATACATATAAAGAAAATCACCAAGCGTGAAAAAAAGAATCGTTGGGTAGTACTTTTTCCAATTTCGCCAATCGCCCCAAATAAACAGAACCGTCAGCCATAATAAACCATATAATCCATTCACCATGTTTGCGAGACACAACCCTTGTTTTACAAATAAAGGAAATAATATCCGTATTATATCCAACAATGCAATCTTGTATGAAATTAAATCTGAATAATATCCATTGTTGTAGGAAAAATACATTCATGCAGGAACATAGTCATATTAAAGGGGGGGTTGATTTGAAGAGGAATTTCGAGAAGAATACATTAAGGGTGCTTTTTATCTTCGGGATTCTGGCTTTTTTTCAATTAATAAGAAAACCTCCCTTGAAAGATTGGCTTCTCATCTTTTTGCTGAAGGGATACATAGCGTCCATCCTTGATAATGTTCTTGTGAAGAAAGGTTATCTAAAGTATCCCGTTTCATTGTTTAAAGCCTTCGATATCAGTTTACTGTTCAGTTATATTATCTTTCCTGTGACCTGCATTTATTTTAACCAGGTCACTACTAACTCCAGGCCGCTTGGGATTTTTTTGAAAAGTTTGCTATTCAGTATCCCTTCCGCCGCTGCGGAACACTGGATCGAAAAAAATACAGATTTAATACGCTACAAAAGGAATTGGACCTCCTTCCACAGCTTTGCATCCATCGCCTCCACCTTTCTGGCAGTCCGGATCGTGATGGGAGGCATCAGGAAATTATCAAAAAAAGAAGAAATGTAAAAGGAATGCTGCCAAAATCAAATGGCAGCATTTTTTGTTGTTTTGAGAAAGGTCATGCACAAAAAATAAGTATCTGGTAAATTAAAGGTGATTAGCTTTAAGGAGGAGAACAGATGGATTTTGATAGACCGCAACTAACCGTTAAGGATCAGATAAAAGCCTTTGTCGGCAAGAAGTCCGATGTCTATTTTAGAAAATGGGGATTTGTGAACACAGAAGCTTCCTTGACCAACCCTGATTCAAGGCTTTCCTGGAACTGGGCCTCCTGCCTATTCGGCGCCTTCTGGATGGGCTACCGGAAGATGTATGCTGAAGCCATCATTTACACCGTCATATTAATGACAATAAGCTCATTGCTCGGAGTAGCCGATAAATTCACACTGCTGGATGTATCAGCCGCAATCGTCTCAGGCCTGATCGGCAATCAGCTTTATTCTTATAAAATGAAAAGAGACATTGCCAAACTTGATAACTATGACACCGAAGCCATAACAAAAGCAGGCGGCACCACCAAGCTCGGCGCCTTCGCCATGCTCATGTTCAGCGGCTTCCTCGGAATGATCTTCGGCGACATCTTCAACTGGTAATGGAACATGGGGACGGTTCTCGTGTTCCAGCTGGAACACAGGAACCGTCCCCATGTTCCACCTTTTCTCATCGAATAACGCCCCCTTCGTGCAGAAAAAAGCTCAATCCCAAATATTTGCTCTAGGGACCCCGGCCGTTCTCAAATAATCCAGCAGCTGTCCCGTATGGATTGCATCGTGATAAGCAATTCGCATCAGGAAGTCTCCCAATCCCCTGATATAACCAGCTTTTGAACGGTCAATCATAACGCTGGACAATTCCTCGTCAGTGAAGGTGGCGATTGTTTCCAAGAATTCCTTCCTGAATGGGGCAGCAAACGCTAATTCTTTTTCGACAGACTGAAGGGGTACCTTCTCGAAAGGAGATTCATATTGAGGTACATCTCCTCTGTTCTTGATGGCCAAATGGTAATAATGCTCGCTTTCCAATACGTGACGGACCATCTCAAGACAAGTCATCGCTTCACCGTCAGGCTTCCAATGCAAAAAGTCTTCCGGAATCTCCGACCAAACCTTAATACTCCTTCTTCTAGTTTCCTCAAAATTTAAAATGGTTAATTCAACTGCATTCATCTAACTGCTCCTCCTTCCAAAATAATCTCACTGCCTGGCACAACATCGGCAAACCAGCGCAGCACTCCATTGTGGTGATCGATAATCTGCCGGGCCGAAAGCTCCCCTGAACTCCAGGTACTGTGCGCATCCGACACCAGCGTCACCTTATAGCCCATGCTGAACGCCCTCCTGCAGGTGGTATCGACACACAGATCTGTCTGGATTCCAGCCAGATAAAGTTCTGTAACCCCCAGCCTTTCCAGCTCTTCTTTTAACGTCGTATTGTAAAAGGAATCCGGCGTTGTCTTGTGGATGATCACATCATCCTGCTCAGGGGCAATGGCGGGGTGGATTTTCCAAGTTTTTGTTCCATATTCCAACGGCTGTCCAGCAGATTCATTGTGCTGGACATAAAAAACCGGTACGTTTGCTCGACGCGCTTTTGCAATTAAACCCTTGATCGTTCCGAGGAGCCTCTCCCCTTCGAACACTGGGTCCTCTTCCAAAAACATTCCGTTCTGAACGTCAATCACGATGAGTGCCTTCATCCCCAGGTTCCCCCTCTACTTTTTCTCGTTCCATTCTTCCGCCAAAATTCCGTACACGACATGATCAACAAAATGGTCATAAAGCCATTCCGCCTGCCTGATCGTGCCTTCCTCCACAAACCCCAAGCGCTCAGGAATGCTCCTGCTCTTCTTATTCTCGACCGCTGCCCTGATTTCCACTTTGTTTAGCTCGAGGTGCTCAAACGCGTAGTCAGTCAGCGCTTTCGCAACCCTCGTCATGAGGCCATTTCCCTGGTATTCATGCCCGAGCCAATATCCGATGTAGGCAGTTTTATTAGACCAATTGAGGCTGTTGAAGCCGGCCGTGCCGACAATTTCACCCTTATATATAATCAGGGTCGTCATGCTTCTATTTTCCGCATAACCTTTCATAGTTCCTTCAATGAACTCCCTCGTATCCTCAACCTTCGTCGTAAAGTCTAGCCAGGGCAGCCATTCCTTCAAATGCTTCCTTGAACGGTCGGTCAACTCAAAAACTCTTTCAGCATCCTTTGCCTCGGTTAATTTCAAAGATAATTCATCATCGATTTTATGTAAAAACAAACTCGCTCCCCCTACTTTTTTCGCATTGGTTTTACAAAAGTATAAACTTCATTGTTTGTATAAATCCTGTATGTAATCCGGTCGGAGACTTCCTCATCCAGCCGGACAATATCCTTGTCCTGAAGCCAAATTCCGTTTACCTGCTCCGTGAATTTATTGACCCAAACGATCAGCAAAATCCCCTTCTCGAAAGTGACTTCCGTGCAGAAAACCTCTTCCTGAAAAAGTTCATTTCCATCCGCTGTCTCGGCTTTGACAACATTCACGCCGCCATAAAAGAAGTCCTTGCCTAGCTCGCTTTTAATCGCCGCGGTTTTAGGGTACGCTTTTTCATCAGTCCTGCGGAAAACGTCTACAAATCCTCTCACTTCCTGCAGCAGGGACCTTTTTTCAGCCTCCGCTACTTTATTCCGCAGAATGAACCAATCCTTGCTTTTTCCCCGGAGCCAGAAAGCTGTTTTCTCGCCAGAAGGAATCGGCCTCCGGTTCACTTTTTCAATATCGTTTTCTCTTAAGAAAATCCCCGAAACCTTCCCGTCATCACCAATCCAGGCCAGCGTAAGTTTCGGATCACCGTCTATCGGATGAAAGGACTGGAAAAACCGCCCCTCCGCCTTCCGCGAATAATCAAACTTATGGGTTTTCGTATCGTAATGCCCCTCAAGGACCGTCACATTTTCATATCGATAATAATGGTGGAGCAGCTGGTGATGAATCGCCTTGCATTTATCCGTCCCGCCAACATCCACGATCTCCTCTAAAAAATCACGCAAGTCAAATCCGAACAAGTGAGTTTCCCCCTATCCCAGGAACATGGGGACGGTTCTCCTGTTCCAAACTAGAACGCGAGAACCGTGCCCCGTTTTAACAAATTCAACAAAAAATGGGTTATTCCTTCTTAAAGGAGTAACCCACCAGGTTAATAGCCTATTTACAAGAATTAATAGTATTCTCTAAAATACTAGGCCCAAGCTTTTCTGTCTTTGAATTCGAAAGCCGAACTTGAACTTTTGCAGTTTCCAATTCCGCTGTGATCAGATCAAACCTTCCCGCCCAGCTCGGGCTATTCTGTTCCGGTGTCGGATATAGCTTAAAGCGCCAGCTGATTTCATTTGGTTTAAAAGCAAAGCCTTCATATTGGTCATAATCCCCATAAGAGGCCGGTTCCGGAAGATGTACAGCAAGTATACTGACATTTGTTCGCGCAAAACTCGGCGGGTTCAGGTTTACTTTGTAAACCAGGGCGGTTCCCATTGCATTTCTCAGGCTGCTGTCTGTCGGTTTCAGCACCATGCTGCAGGGCATTGTGATCGCATTTGCTCCGGAAGGAAAGATGGAAGAAAGCAAGATCATTGCACCAGCCAAAAGAAACTGTTTCATATAGCACCTCTTATCATTCTTTTGATTAGTATGCTTCCTGCCTTATTGATTCATTAGTGCAAAAAGAAAGAGAAGCCAATGGGGTCCGAGGTGAAAAATCCAGGCACGGTTAAATCCAATCGCTGACTCTGAGTTTCCAAATCATATGGTCATATCCTTTGTCCCAGTAATCCTTTAACCAGAAATCAGGGTCTCCAAATTTCTTTTTCCATATTTTTTGAGCGTTTCTATATCCACTATCTAAATAAACTTCTACTAACCCTTTGTACTGTAAAATAATAAACATCTTATTCAATAATAAGTTTCCTACGCCCATTCGCTGGCAGTCAGGATGAACAAATACTGTGCCTACCTCAATTGCCTCGTTGAGATCACCTATAACTTCAATAATAAGATCACTAGCTGGGCCGTATTCAATTGAACCAATAATTTTACCAGCAGTGAGAGCAATCAAAAAATACCTTTTATCACCATTGCTTTCTAGATCAGCTGCTAAGTATTTTTCTTTAATTTTAATTTCATTCGTCATATCATCCAGCATATGCCCAATACCTTCCTTGGCGAAGGTATCAAAAATCACGATCCTAAAAAATTCGTTTAACTGTTTAATGTCTTCAAATTTTGGTCTTCTTACTTCTGCATCTATCACCCAAATCACCACCCGACTCCTATTCAATTCAACGCTGTATTTTATAATCCTTCTTGAGCATTCTGTTTGTTCAGTTCACCTCATTCTTTCTGATGCAGCACAAAGAAACCTCCCTTCCCCCTTTACCCCTTTAAAGCACCGGGGGTCAGACCCCCGGTGCTTTAAAGCGCTAAATAACCCCGCACCCTATACTAGAATCTCAATTTATAAACTAAAATAGAATAGCAAATTTATTGTTTTACATAAGGAGACGATTATGTCAGTTATTACGAAAATCACCCCTCAATATGACCCCTGGGAGGCCTACCTCGATATTGAGCAGTATGGCCGGCCCGAGCTTACGAATATTGAATTCACTACCACCACCCTTTGCAATATGCGCTGCGAGCATTGCGCAGTCGGATATACACTGCAAACAAAGGACCCGGACGCACTCCCGCTGGAGCTGCTTTTACACAGGCTCGAGGAAATCCCGAAGCTCCGCTCACTGAGCATCACAGGCGGAGAACCGATGCTATCGCTTTCATCTGTCAAAAATTATGTCGTGCCGATTTTAAAATACGCTCACGAACGCGGCGTCCGCACACAAATCAACTCCAATTTAACAATGGATCTTTCCCGTTATGAGATGATCATCCCTTACCTGGATGTCCTTCATATTTCCCATAACTGGGGAACGGTGGACGACTTCGTCGAGGGCGGTTTCGCGATGATGGAGCGGAAGCCGGACTACCAGCAGCGGGAAAAATATTTTACCAGAATGATTGAAAACAGCAGAGAACTTGTAAAAGCTGGCGTCATGGTATCTGCTGAGACAATGTTAAACAAGCGTACCTTGCCTCACCTTGAAAAAATCCATAAGCAGATCGTGGATGAAATGCTTTGCCAGCGGCACGAGGTTCACCCTATGTATCCAAGCGACTATGCAAGCAGCCTGGAATCGCTGACTCTTGATGAAATCAGGCAAGCCATCCATCATTTATTGGATATCCGCGATGAAAACGTCTGGATGCTGTTCGGCACGCTGCCTTTCTATGCCTGCAGTCATCAAGAAGAGGATTTGAGTTTACTAAAACGCCTTTACAGCAGTAAGAACGTAACGGTCCGGAATGACCCCGATGGCCGTTCCCGCCTGAATGTGAATATCTTCAACGGCGATATCATCGTCACTGATTTCGGCGATACCCCGGCACTTGGCAATATACAGACGACCAAACTTCAGGATGCCTATCAAAACTGGCAGAACTCAAACATTGCCAAGGAGCTAAGCTGCCACTGCCCAGCTGTGTCGTGTCTGGGACCCAATATTTTGGTTAAAAACAGTTACTATAGGGATTACGATTTCAGTTCGCTTCGAAATAACATAAGCAAGTAATTGAAAGGCTGCCTAATTTAAACGAGGCAGCCTTTTCACACATCACCGCATCACCGCGCCGGGGGTCAGACCCCCAGTCAGTTGCCGCGTTGCTGTGCTAAACTTTTTGATTGATATCCGTGTGGATTTTTCTGATGCCAGGTCCACGCTGTCTGGAGGATGGTTTTTATATCACTGTACTTTGGCTCCCAGCCGAGCATGGTTCGTGCCTTTTCGGATGAAGCGATCAATATCGCTGGGTCACCGGAACGACGATTTTCCATTACTTCAGGAATGGGATGGCCTGTTACTTCCCTTGCTGCTTCAATCACCTGCTTTACGGAGAACCCGGTGCCATTCCCAAGATTGAAAACGTCACTTCTATCATGCTTCCGCAAATGCTCGAGAGCGAGCCAGTGGGCATTTGCAAGGTCCATAACATGGATATAATCCCGGATGCACGTACCGTCATCTGTTGGATAGTCCCCTCCAAAGACATGCACTGCCTCCCTCTGTCCCAGAGCAACCTGAAGAATGATTGGAATCAAGTGGCTCTCTGGCGTGTGATCCTCCCCAATCACCCCATCCGGATGTGCACCAGCCGCATTGAAGTAACGGAGCGAAATAGATTTCAGCTCATATGCCTCGTCACACCAGCGAAACATCTTTTCCATCGCCAGCTTCGTTTCCCCGTATGGATTCGAAGGACATGTCTCGCTCGATTCTAAAATCGGGATCTCCTTCGGCTCACCGTATACAGCCGCGGTCGATGAAAAAACAATCTTCCTGACACCATGGTCTACCATCGCTGATACTAGAGTATGAGACGCAAGCATGTTATTTTCATAGTACTTCAAAGGGTTCGCAACACTTTCACCAACAAGTGAGCTTGCGGCAAAATGGATAACCGCCTCAATCTCATGATTGCCGAAAACCGTATCAAGCAGCTGGCGATCCTTCAAATCCCCTTTGTAAAAAATACCGCCGAGCACTGCCTCCCGGTGCCCAGTTTGCAGATTATCGAGCACAACAACCTCTTCCCCGTGAGCAAGCAGCTCCGCAACCGTATGGCTTCCGATGTAACCTGCGCCGCCAGTCACCAAAATGGTCATCCCCAATTCCCCCTCGCCACATTTTTCTAATGTATATTCCTGCAGCAGGGGAAAAATCAGCACAAAAAAAGAAGAACACGGGGACGGTTCTCCTGTTCCAAACTGGAACGCGAGAACCGTCCCCATGTTCCACCACTCAGCCCTTTCCTGCCTGGAACCCTGGATACTGGGTCATTCCGCCGTCTGCAAAGAGGGTCAGTCCGGTGACGTAGCTTGCTTCACTGGATGCCAGCCAGGCTGCACATGCGGCAATTTCCTCCGGCTTGCCGATATACCCCATCGGAATCAGCTCGATTACTCCCTTCTTCAATTCGGGATCATCGAATTTCTCCGCATTGATGGGCGTATCGATCGCCCCCGGCGCGATGCAGTTCACCCGGATGCCATGCGGCGCGAACTCAAGCGCGAGCGTTTCTGTCATCAGTTTTACCCCGCCTTTACTGGCAGCATAATGGACAAAATGCGGCCACGGGATTTTCTGGTGGACCGATGACATATTAATGATCGACCCCTTGATTTTATTCTCAAGCATATAGTCGAGCGCTTCCCGGCATCCGAGAAACTGTCCCGTCAGATTGGTGGAGATGACCTTGTTCCAGTCCTCCAGCGTCAGGTCTTCAGACGGGACCTCATTTTCGATGCCAGCGTTGTTGACCATGACATCCAATGAACCGAACGTGTTCACCGCATGAGCAATCAACCTTTTGACATCCTCTTCCTTCCTTACATCCCCCTGGATGGCGCTTGCGCTGCCGCCGGCTTTTTCAATTGTCTCAATAATGCTTTGCACATCTTCTTCCTCTGAAAAATAATTGATGACAACCTTCGCCTTTTCAGCGCCAAACCTTTCTGCCATCGCTTTTCCAAGGCCTGTCCCCGCACCGGTAATGGCCACAACTTTCCCTTCAAGATCTGGATACATTCCATTCGCTCCCTTATCGTTTTGTGACGCCCAATAACACTCCGCCCGCAATGATCAGCAGACATCCAAGCAGGACCATCCATACCTGCTTTTTGCTTTTTCGCTCATTTAAAAAGAACAGCCCGCCAATCGTCGAAATGACAATGCCTGTTTGCGACAGCGAAAAACTCGTTGCCACTCCGATTTTTGGAAGGGCAAGCAGCAGCCCCAGATTCCCTGTACTCCACATCAAACCTGTCAAAATATTGCGGACTGCATATTTGTTGTACGGCTTGTCCCGCAAGGTCATCAGGAATGCACCCGTTACCATCCCGATCGCCTGAGGCAGGATCGCGGCCCAGCCATCAATATTGAACCAGCGAATCAACACGACGTACCCAACAAAGCCCGCCGTCGACAGAAGCAGCACGAGAAAACCCTTTTTCAGGCTCTTCGACTTATCTTTTTCCTCTCGATTGATCGAGGTTAAAACAGCCCCCGCAATGATCAGCACTAGTGCGGCGACTCCAATCACAACACTGCTTTTCGTTTCCCATTCTTTAAAAATAAACACGCCGAAAAAGGTTGTTCCTATCAGCTGCAGGCCGGTCGACATCGGTGCCGTCTTGGCAACACCAAGATAACGGACGGCACCAAACTGATTTTTTTGCCCAAGAGACCAAAACAATCCTGAAATAAAGCCCACCGTCCAGATGAGCGTCGATAGCTCCGGCCTTTTATAAATGAACACCGCAATCGCAAAAATCAACGCTCCAATTGTCGTCCCCAGCGTCTGGCTGTCCTCATCCCCGCCCAGCTTGTTGCTCACAAACACAATGCTGCCCCACGTAACCGCCGCCAGCAGCGCCAATAAAATTCCCGTCATAGATGTATACTCCATTCTCAATTCATGGTGATATTGTTAGATTGTGGAGAAGCTTTGTTGCTTATGCGATGTGAATTCCCTTTTTTATACACAAAAAAACAAACCAAAGAGTTTGTTGGTCTGTTTTTGCAGGGGAATTTCAATATTTTATAGCATTTGGGATAGATTATTTATCGTTAAAAAATTTTTTTACCAGTAGGGTTTGTTTTTTCACCAGTAAGTCCTGTTTTTTCACCAGTAACTTTCGTTTTTTCACCAGTAAGTTCAATTTTTTCACCAGTAACTATCAATTTATCTACATTTGCCTAAAAGCAGCGGCCTCAACTTAAATTTCAGCATTGGTAAAAAAATTTAATACCAGTTGGATCAAACATAATTCCGGTTGAACCCGTTTTAATTCCAGTAAAACTCAATTCCTATACAAGTCACCAAAGTAAACACAAAAATTACATGAAAAAGGGAGCGGTACTACTCCCCGCTCCCTAACCCTGCAATTTACTGATTCCCCTTCTTAACCCACTCCGCCACAGTCACGGTGCGCTTCGCCTGATATTTTACAGCGGCCTGCACGTCCTCGATCATATTGCCGTCCTGGTCAACCGTGACACTTGTGCCATAAGGGTTTCCGCCTGCCGCGAACGTCACCTGGTCGGAATAGCCCGGCGCCGCAACAATCGCACCCCAGTGGTACATTGAGGTATAAAGTGATAGAATGGTTGCTTCCTGGCCGCCATGCGGGTTCTGTGCTGAAGACATCGCACTGACCACTTTGTTTACCAGCTTGCCTTTTGCCCAAAGGCCGCCAGTTGTATCAAGGAATTGCTTCATCTGTGAAGGCATATTGCCGAAGCGCGTCGGGACGCTGAAAATGATTGCGTCTGCCCATTCCAGATCGTCAGGCGTCACTTCCGGAATATCCTTCGTGGCCTCCACGGTCTTCTTCCATGCCGGGTTGCCCTCAATTGCAGATTCCGGAGCAAGCTCTTTAACCTTGAAAAGCTTCACTTCCGCGCCAGCTTCCTCGGCACCTTCCTTCGCCCATTTTGACAGCTGGACATTCGTTCCGCCCATGCTGTAAAAAATCACTGCTAAGTTCACATTCGCCATCCTGATCCAACTCCTTTAAATAGATTCGATTCCATTTTTTCTATCACACATAGGTTATATACCTGATTGAGATTTTTATAAACTTTTGTACCACTGTGCAGCAGCTTCCACTTCCTGCAGCGTTAATTGGTGGCCTCTGTTCTCCCAGTGCATTTCGACCTTTGCATTTGCTTTTTCCAGCAAGGTTTGCAGCTCTTCCGATTCTGCCGGCGGGCAAATTGGATCGTTCGTGCCTGCTGCAATAAATACGGGAGTTCCCGCTAGATCCGGCAGTTCGATGCCTCTTCTCGGAACCATCGGATGGTGCAGAATCGCGCCCTTCAATGCATTTTGGTAATGGAACATCAGGCTGGCCGCGATATTCGCGCCATTTGAATAGCCAACCGCAATCACATTATTCCGGTCGAACCCATACTTTTCAGCAGCCTCATCTAAAAAATCATTCAATTCCTTCGTCCGGAAAATCAAATCCTCGATATCAAATACCCCTTCCGCAAGGCGGCGGAAAAAGCGGGGCATGCCATTTTCGAGGACATTCCCCCTGACACTTAAGACGGATGCTTCATCATCGATCCTTCCTGCTAGCGGCAGCAGGTCCAATTCATTCCCCCCTGTGCCATGCAGCAGCAGCAAAGTCGGCTTTTTATCATTCTTGCCTTTATTGAATACGTGTTTCACTAGAATTCCTCCTCCATTTTGCGAACCTCAACCGGCGGCAGAACAGCCTCCAGCTGATCTCTTTTCTCCTCAAGCCAGGATGGCAGCATCAAGCTTTGCCCCAGCTCCTCGATTGGTTCATCGACGGTAAAACCGGGCAGGTCAGTCGCGATCTCAAATAAAATGCCTCCGCCTTCGTGAAAATAAATCGCTTGAAAGTACTGGCGATCGCGAACTTCAGTTGGATAGAAGCCTTTTTCCTGGAGCAAATCCCGCCACCTTAAAAGTTCAGCTTCATTTTCCGCCCGCCAGGCAATGTGATGGACCGTCCCCGCTCCCATCAATCCGCGCACCGATGGCATCAGCTTAATATCGATCGTGTTTTCGCCAGATTTGAAGCGAAGGAAACCCTCCTCCTGCCCCACCAGTTCAAGCCCCAACACATCTTCAAGAACTTCCGCAGTTTTATGAGGCTGTGACGAAATAAGAGTTGCACCGCTGAAGCCTCTAATCGCTACCTCATGGCTCACTCCTCCAAAAGCCCATCCAAGTTGAGGCCCATCACCACGCTCTGCCAGCTCGATTTCCAAGCCATCAGGGTCCAGAAGCTTCAGGTATTTCTCACCAAACCGCAGCTCAAGTGTAAACTCAATCCCGAATTGCTTCAGCCTGTTTTCCCAGAATTCAAAAGAACCCACCGGAATGGCATATCCTGTCACACCTACCTGCCCGATTCCAATCCGGCCCTTCAGCTGCTTCGGCCAGGGGAAAAATGTGATGACCGTACCCGGCTGGCCGGACTCATTCCCGAAGTACAGATGGTATACCTCCGGGCGGTCGAAGTTGATGGTCTTTTTCACCAGCCTCAACCCAAGCACACCCGCATAAAAATCAATCGTCCTTTGTGCATCATTCACCATCGCGGTGATGTGATGGATCCCTGCTGTCTTCATCATTTCCCCCCTCCTTTTAAAAATTATTGAGTTCCCTCACTGTAATCGGCAGCAAAATATTCTCAATCGTCTCCCGATGCGGCTCATATTGCTTCGGCAGCTTCAGTTCCTGCCCCATTGTTTCCGGAGACTCATCATGTGCGAAGCCCGGCGGATCGGTAGCAATCTCAAACAGGATCTCACCATGCTCCCTGAAGTAAATTGCGTTAAAATAGTTCCGGTCTTTGACTGGCGTGACGCCATAGCCATGCGCCGATATATGGTTCCTCCAATCCAGCTGATCCTCATCGTCCTTCGCCCGCCACGCAATGTGATGCACTGTGCCCGCACCCATTTCCCCGCGGCCGATCGATGTCTTTTTTAGATCAATCACATTTCCGATTTCTGCAGTAGATCGGAATCGGATGAAATCTCCTTCTTCTGCCACTTTTTCCAGTCCCATTACGTTTTCCAGCAAATCAGCTGTTTTTTCAGGTTGAGATGACAACAGCGTCGCACCGCCAAAGCCTTTAATCGCAAATTCAGGCGTAATGCCGCCGAATGTCCACGTGTTGGCGTCTCCCTCTGCTCGCTCCACGATTTCAAGATGCAGTCCATGCGGATCATCAAATTCCAAATGGTCCTCGCCAAATCGCTCCATTTTTGTAAAAGCAATATTGAATTTTTCCAGTCTCTCTTCCCAAAATCCCAGCGCTCCCACAGGTACCACATAGGATGTCACACCAACCTGGCCATCACCAATAACGCCCCGCTGTGCACCTGGCCAAGGGAAGAAAGTGATGATCGTACCCGGCTCCCCGCCTTCATTTCCGAAATACAAATGATAAGTGGCAGGATCATCGAAGTTGACAGTCCTTTTCACCAGGCGCAATCCTAAAACACCTGCATAAAAATCAACATTTTCCTGAGGATGGCCGACAATAGCCGTTATATGGTGGATCCCCATCGTTTTCATCCGGGACACTCCTTTTTAGTTTATCTAAACTTTACTGTTTCCGAAAATCTTAAAATAAAATCGCATCAAGGCTATACAGACCAGGACCAATCAGCGCAAGTCCGATAGCTGTTGCCAGCAGGGTCAGATTATACTCGTATCCATTCGAAGTTGACCATAAACCATTGTTTCCGTGCACCTTCACAATTGCCATCACCATCGTGCCCGCAATGATCACCGCAGCCAGCGGTGTCAACAATCCGAGCGCAAGCAGCAATCCGCCGATTAATTCAGCAAGACCTGCAAACAGCGCCATTGTCACGCCAGGCTTCATGCCAATCGATTCAAACCAGCCGCCGGTCCCTTTCAAGCCGTAGCCGCCGAACCAGCCAAATAACTTCTGCGCACCATGCCCCACAAACAATACTCCAATAACCAAACGTATAATTAATAAACCAAAATCCATCATTATAAAAACGCTCCGTTAAAATTATCTTTAATTCGAGATATTACCACAAAAAAATTTATACATTTATTTTTTTCAAAAGCTCTGCTAATCCTTCTGCTTCATCCTGAGTCAGTGACTCAAACATACTATCGACCATTTCATGATGCACAGGCATAATCTGTTCCATCAGCTCTGTCCCGCTATCTGTCAAGGTCACATGGATCACCCGGCGATCGCTCGGGCATGGGCTGCGCTTGATCAGCCCCCGCTGTTCAAGCTTATCGATCACATACGTCATCGAGCTGCTTGAAACAAGAATGCTGCTGCCAATCTGCTGGATTGTTTGCTGTCCCTTATGATACAGGACCTCCAAAACGGAAAACTCCGTGATGTTCAGACTGCTTTTATTAATATCGTCCCTTATCTTTTCCTGGATCTTTTTCGAGGTATGCATCAGGAGCAGGAACGGCTTATTGCTGCACTTTTTCAAGGCCAAACACCTTCTTTTTTAAAAAAGGGCAACGCCAGTTGGTGCTGCCCTATAGATTTTTTTACAGATACTCTTTTTCGATATTGCGCGTGCTGCGCACTGTATCAATCGGGCGGACAAAGCTTTCAATCTGCTCGCGCTTTGATTCGAGAAATGGCGGCAATGATAGTTTTTCACCAAGCGTTTCGTACGGCTCGTCGCCCATGAAACCTGGCCCGTCGGTTGCCCATTCGAACAGGATTCCCGGTGCAACTCGTGCATACAAAGACTCGAAGAAGAATCTGTCCACATAACCGGAAACGCCGAAACCTGCACCCTTCATATGGTCGATCCATTGATACAGAACTTCAGTGTCCTCAACTCGGAATGCTGTGTGGTGCACCGTGCCAAAGCCCTGGCGCCCAGCCGGCAATACTGAGTTATGTTCGACGATGACCTGCGCGCCGTTTCCGCCCTCGCCCATTTCAAACAGGTGAAGCGAGCCTTCATGCGCAATCTCCCGCATGAACATCACTTTTTCCAGCACTTCTTTAAAATAATCGAAGCGCGAAATCCGGATATGGATTGGACCAAGGCCCGTAATCGCAAACTCAAGCGGCACCGGTCCGTTTTGCCATGGTGTCCCTGAAACGATCCCCTCATTGAACTCATCCGAAACCAGCATATACTGCTGGTCGTCAAAATCAACGAAGGAAATCGTCTTCTTGCCGAACAGCTCTTTAATGCCGGTATGCTTCACATCGTACTTATCAAATCGCTTAACCCAGTACTCAAGCGCCGCATCAGTCGGCACGCGGAATGATGTCTTATAAATTTCATCCGTTCCATGAGTCCCCTGCGGAATTCCCGGAAAATCGAAGAATGTCATATCCGTACCCGCAGACCCTTTATCATCCGCGAAAAATAAATGATACGTGCGAATATCATCCTGGTTCACCGTCTTCTTCACCAGGCGCATCCCAAGTACATATGTGAAAAACTCATAGTTCTTTTCCGCGCTGCTCGTAATCGCCGTAACATGGTGAATTCCTTTTAAATGGTTCATGTCCATCTCTCCTTTTATAAAATTATCTCGAAATCGAGATATATAATTAAAAAAATATCTATCCTTACTATATCCAATTTTCGCTCACGAAAACATATTACAAATTTTAATATCTTGAATTCGAGATAATAATATCACGTAATTTTCACCATGTCAAGAAGGGCTGGAACATGGGGACGGTTCTCATGTTCCAGTATTCAATTCAATTCTTCTGCTTAAGATTGCCGGACAGCGGTTAGCCGCGATTTTTAATCGCCAGCCCCTTCAAGAAATTCCTCGCATAACGGTCGCCACACATCTTGTAATTCTTATGCCCTTCTTTTCGCAGCAGAGCACTCAATTCACCCTTTGAAATATTGACCCCAGCCAATTTCAAGATCTCAATGATATCCTCACTCGTGAGCGACAGGGCAATCTTCACCTTTTTCAGCATCACGTTATTGGCATGCCCGCCATTCTGCAATGACAGATCCGGTCCGGAAGGCTGGCCTGCCTTAGGCTCCTGCTTTCCTCTTTTAAAAACAATCAGTCCGTTCAGGAACGATTCCAACATATAGTCCGTGCAAAGAAAGTCCTCGAAACCATCGCTGTCCTCCTGAGGTTTCGTCAGCAGCATCAGCACCTCATCACGTGTGATTTCAACGCCGCCCAGCTTAAAAATCTCCACCATATCCGAATCCTTTATATCCAAAGCATATCTCAATCGAATCAAGATATCATTGTTTGTCATGTTCATAATTAACCCTCCAACAGCCCATCGTTTTGCATAGTATCCCCAAAGTGTATCATTATTTTGACACGTTTTGAACATAAAGAAGCTCCAGGATTCTGCAAAAAAAACGCCGATCAGCTTAAGTATGCATGATCAGCGTTCTTCTTTATTATTCTCTTCAGATGCTTTTTCGAAAAGCTGTGAAAGATAACCCTTCAACTCAAAGCCTTCTTCATTGATAAATTCCTTAATCTGTTTCATTTTTTTCATCCTCCGTTTAGTAGCTTGTTAGTTATAATATTCCCAATCTAGCAGCCTTTTAATCATCCCAATTTATAGAAAAACCTCCGGGGATGGCCCGAAGGTTATTTTTGCACAAGGACTTCCTGGTATTTCTCTTCAAACTCTTTTTTTGCATACGAGCATACCGGATCGACTTTCAGCCCTTCTTTTTTCGCCTTATCGTACACATGGCGCACAAGCTTCTCCGCCAGCCCTTGCCCGCGCTGGGCCGGATCCACTCCCGTATGATCGATGACAAGAACATCATCTCCATCCCGGGTAAAAGTAACCTCGCCAACCTCTAAACCATCCGAATCCTTCGCAACAAAACGGCCATCTTCCTCAGCAAATTGAAAAGCCATAAAGCACCTCCGAAAATAATGATATTAATACAATTCCCTTTATGAAAAGAATATAATCCTGGGGAGAGAAAATGGAGGAATCAAGGGGATTTTTTTGCAAAACAAAAGCTGATCAGCAAAATGGGATCAGCCTTCTTGTTTATCTTCATTATCAGAAACTTTTTCGAAAAGCTGTGAAATGTAACCATTCAGCTCAAAGCCATCTTCTTTCATAAATTCGATAATATGATCCATTTTAACCGACCTCCTAAAGTGTTGTTTGTTGGTTCTATTATTCCCGCACTATCAATCTTTTAATCAACCAATTTCTGGTTTCATAACATTAGACGCAGACAAGCTATAAAATGTTGCAGATTTCTTGAAATTTTTTGACAAAAAAGATTCACACACTTTTAGATTCTTCTATGCTTCAATAAAAGTGTATGCATTTTGAGAGAATAGGAAGGTGAAATATGATTATAAAAGAGCGTGAAATGAGTAAAGAACTGAGGATCCTGATGGCACTGGACAACCGCATGGAGCTGCCTGAAAAGGAAAAACAGCATTATTGGACCATGAAGAAGGGCTATGAAGGCGAACTGGAATACGACCGCTGGATGACCGCACTCGAGCCCGAAAACCTGATGCTGAATGAATTGCTGCTCGAAGTGAACGGTTCATTGTTTCAGATCGATTCCCTGGTTATTTTTCAAGACATGATTTACTTGATCGACGTAAAAAACCACGAAGGCGATTATTACTACG
>NZ_JBYNSB010000001.1:0-216835 GCF_057785455.1 Mesobacillus sp. | reverse complement strand
CTCTTTTTTCTTACTCTGTCCAAAAATATCCTTTCAAGTGAAGTTCCTCCATTTATAAGGTCAGTTACCGAAAGGTAAACGACTATGAAATTCTAAGAAAACATGAGTAAATCGGCGTTTTGGCTTCATTTATTGAGGGAGGTTAGTTGAGCAAGAATAGATAATTAAGAACCACTTTTCTTTGTGTAAAAAAAGACCCTTACAGGTCTTTTTTACATCATTTTGATTTAAAGTCTTTTTAAAAATACATAGCTAACCTTGTCATATTCCATCTTATTTTCATAGAAGCGGTGAGCATCTATTCGTTGTAATCCTGATGAAAGTGAGACAA
Source organism: Mesobacillus sp. (assembly GCF_057785455.1). Classification (NCBI taxonomy): domain Bacteria; kingdom Bacillati; phylum Bacillota; class Bacilli; order Caryophanales; family Bacillaceae; genus Mesobacillus; species Mesobacillus sp. The sequence goes on along the minus strand of NZ_JBYNSB010000001.1, from coordinate 216,504 downwards.
TATCATAGCCATTGTCCTTTGACCAATTATGTACATAATTTAGAAGTGCTTTGCCATATCCTTTTGATCGACTATCTGAATCTGTAACTAAATCACAAACCCAAATAAACCTACCATTATATAAAGTAATCATAGGCATAAAGCCTGTTACAGCTACAATTTTTTCATTATCATATAAAGCGGCAATTTTATAATTTTCCTTTTGTGAAGCCTCTTTAACTAATTGAACGAATTCCTTTTCATTCAAATGGGTACGTAATTGTTTCATTACTGGATAGGCTTCTTTCCATTCCTTCTCGTTCATCAATTCCTTTATTAAGATTGATTTTTCATTTACCATCTTGTTCATCTCCTTTACCATTAATTTAAACGCAATCTGGTATAATCGGAAGTACCAGATATGATGATTTTAATGGTTCCAGCCGTTGTGGGAGAGGAAAGTATGATTGAAATTACACCTGTTTTGGATAGTAAAAATGACAAACCTATGTACATACAACTAGCCGATTACATAAAACAAGAAATTTTATCTGGAAGGATAAAACCAAAAGAAAAATTACCCTCAAAACGAAATTTATCTAATTACCTTGGATTAAGTTTAAACACAATTCAGTCTGCATACGAGCAATTAAGTGCGGAGGGGTATGTAGAAAGTAAACCTCGAAAAGGATTGTTTGTTACAACCCTAGATAATGATTTAATCATTATCCAAAGTGGTTTAGAAATATTGGAGTCAAATACAAAGAAAGCACAAGTAAATACCAGAATTGATTTTAATTCAGGTAAGGTTGATTTAGAACACTTTCCATATGCCAGTTGGAGGAAATTAACCGTTCAAGCATTATACGCGGATCAAGGAGAACTATTTTATAATGGAAGTCCACAAGGGGAGCAGCCCCTTCGTGAACAAATTGCAGCCCATATTTATGCTTCCAGAGGTGTTAGAAGCTCTGCGGACCAAATCATAATTGGTGCTGGTACACAGGTACTTATTGGATTATTGTCTATGATTATCGGTAAAGAATACATCTATGCTCTTGAGAACCCTGGCTTCCATAGAACGAGAATAACATTACAAGATCTAGGCGTCCGTACGGTTCCTATTCCTCTCGATGAAGATGGGATTAATATAAGCCAGTTAAAAAAAACGGATGCAAGTGTTGTATATGTAACTCCGTCTCATCAATTTCCTTATGGAATGATAATGCCCATTTCACGTAGAATGGATTTAATCAAATGGGCAGAAGAAAAGAACGGATATATTATTGAAGATGACTATGATGGTGAGTATCGATATAAAGGGAAGCCAATTCCGTCCTTACAAGGGTTGAGTACAAAAGAAAGTGTGATTTACTTAGGGACATTTTCAAAGTCTTTAATTCCCTCCATACGGATTAGCTATATGGTTTTACCATCTCAACTTATGAAAAAATATAAGGAGCAATTTACTATTTATAAACAGACCGTTTCTCGTATTCACCAGGATACTCTTTATCGTTTTATGAAGGAAGGGTTTTGGCAGAGCCATTTAAACAAAATGAGAACCCTTTATCGTAAAAAGCATAGTACCCTAATGTTAGCCATAAACAAATATATTGGACATAGCGTAACCGTAATCGGTGAAAAATCAGGTCTTCATATTGTTTTGGAAGTAAGAAACAATATGGAGGAAGACGAGTTAATTAATGCTGCGATGAATGTTGGTGTAAAGGTTTATCCATTATCAATATATTATGACGGAGCAACAGAAAGCGTAGGGCCAAGAATCTTACTTGGATTTGGAGGATTAACGGAAACTGAAATCAATACAGGAATTAAGTTATTAAAAGAAGCCTGGAAGCTCTAAGTAATGCCAATTTTTAATGAGTTTGTGAAGGTTTACACTTAAACAAACGGGTGCTTTAGTTGAATAAGCAGAAAAAAATAAAGAGGCAAAAATCATTGAAAAAAGGGTCATTTGTAATGAAAAAGGATAGATGCAGCCAGGTATACTCTCCTGTGCATCTATCCTTTATTTTTATCCTTTATTATGCTGTTTTTTTCTTTATCACATTATTGTTTATGGCTATATTTTTATATTGTGATTGTAAGATTGCCAAATCATATTGATCTTTTTCTTTTACGCCTTCAATAATCACTATTGATGCATAGATACAAATTAAAAATACACTGATTGTAATCAACCAAGCTACAAACATGGTATTTCCCCCTTTTAGTGAACTTAAGGCTATTTTAAAAAATCCTTAGAGGTTTCTGAGTGATATAAGTCACAGAAAAAGGGGGGAGATGTTGCAATTTTATGAACAATTGTATACTTTAATCTTATATTCAGCATGGAGATAAAAAAGCAGATCCATTTATCTTTCTTAATAATGTTAGATCCAGGTCCGACGATTTGCCGCTAAACTGTAAGATTGATTAGTAGTCCTTTTTTAAAACACACAAGATCTTACTTTATACTCCTGGATATAAACATTGAAGCATCCTGCTTCATAAAGATAGAATGACCATGATAGAAGGTTTTGATTTCGATTGATTTAAATCCAACATCGGATAAGGTTTTTTTCAGTTCTTCATGTGAGAAACCGTTATGAATTTTCGGATGCTGGATGTTTTCGTTTTTGTCAAAATCAACAATAATTAGCTTGCCGCCGTCATTTAGGATGCTGAATAACTCTTGCAATATTTTTTTAGTATCCGGAATATGAAGAAGGACGAGGGACATTAAGATGATGTCTGCCTTAAGATCAGGAGTTTTTTGAGTGAAATCTGAATGCAGTACTTTTGAGTTAGCAATCCCTTTGCGGGAAATTTTTTCTTCTGCTACCTCCAGCATTTGTTCTGAGGAATCCACCAACAAAATGGAATCTACTAAATGCGATAATTCCAGGCTGATTAAACCGGTTCCACTTCCATAGTCTATTAAAGATTTCGACAGACTATTTTCTAGTTCTGTCTTTACTTCCTTCACTATAACCTTAGCTAATTGTATTCTTTCCTTGGTATCATATCTTTTTGCCATTTGTTCAAAAACGTTATTTTCCATAAACTACTCCCTTTGTATCCAACTTTAATCTGTATTGTGGTTATTATAGCAAAGTTCAAGACCATCAATTCCATACTTTCCAGAAGCTTCTTAGTTAAATTCATCTGCTCGAAAAACTTAGTTATCAGAAAAGTATGATAAAATAAAAAGAAAAACAAGGTGACGGATGATGAATGCTAATTTATTGCACATACCGGCTGACATAATTGAAATTATCGTGGAGAACGCTTTAGAGTGGCTGGTGGTGGTCAACAGGGAAGGCCGGATCATTTATATCAATCACAATTATTGCGAGTTCCTTGAGGTGAATCGTGAGGAAACGATCGGCAGGCATGTGACGGAAGTAATCGAGAACACCAGGATGCATATTGTCGCAGAAACAGGCAAGGAGGAATTGGCCGACCTTCAGTACATAAAGGGAAATTACATGATTGCCAACCGTGTCCCGATTATCAAAAATGGTGAGGTCATTGCTGCGTTTGGAACAGTATTTTTCAGGGATACGCAGGAATGGATGAAAATGGACAGCCATGTAAAAAGTCTGCTGACCAGGATGCAGCCATATCTGCAGAAGCTTGATTCAGGCATTAAATATTCACTCGATGATATTTTAGGAGAATCGAAACAGATTGTCAGTCTGAAAGAAAAGGTGAAAATGGTTGCCAACAGTGATATTTCTGTGCTGATTAGAGGCGAGAGCGGAACGGGAAAGGAATTGTTTGCTCACAGCATCCATCAGCTCAGCAGCAGGAATCAGAAGCCTTTTATAAAAGTAAATTGTGGTGCCATTCCAGAGAACCTGCTGGAATCGGAGCTGTTCGGATACGAGGAGGGAGCGTTCACTGGGGCCAAGAAAGGCGGGAAAAAGGGGAAATTTCAACTGGCAGACGGGGGAACTTTGTTTCTTGATGAAATTGGCGATATGCCGCTGAGCATGCAGGTCAAGCTGTTAAGAGCACTCCAGGACGGGGAAATTGAACCGATTGGATCAACAAAATCGGTCTCCGTCAATGTCCGGATAATTGCCGCGACAAACAGGCCGCTGGAAAATATGATTGAAGATAAACGCTTCCGTGAGGATTTATTTTACCGTATCAATGTTGTTCCTTTCAGTGTCCCTCCTTTAAGGGAACGGCCGGAGGACCTGGATATGCTGATTTCGCATTTTATTGACAAGGTAACAAACCGGCTCGGCAAGCGAATTTCAGGAATGGACCAAGAGGTGATGTCCGTGCTAAAAGCTTATAGCTGGCCGGGCAATATCAGGGAGCTGGAGAATGTGATTGAGGCCGCTGTCCATTTAACCGTGGGAGAAAGGATTACGCTGGATTCACTGCCTGATTACCTGAAAACACAGAATGTTTTTTATCGCTTTCAGACTAAAAATCTGAAGGAGATCCTGGAAGAAACAGAAAAGTGGGTATTGAAGCAAAGCCTGGACCGGAATCATAATGATAAATCCTTAATGGCAAAAGAATTAGGAATCAGCAGGTCTACTCTATATGAAAAGCTCAATAAGTTCGGTTTGCTCTAGTCCGAAAATCCGGAATGCTGTCCGGTTTTTCGGACTTTGTTTTTTCTATTAAATCCTAAGATGGTTATCACTGTTGAAAACGTAAAAAATCAATTAGAAAAGGACAGGGCTTAAAAAAGTAAAACTATTAACAAGTGTAAATTCAGAATAGCTAAAGTCCGAATTTCCGGATTTATTTTACTGAAAATTCACAATAAATTCGCGATATAGCCAAGTTCTCAAGTTGGCACGAAAGTTGCATTAAGATTAATCAGCAATTTTTTCATCAGTTTAAAAGCAAAAATGTAAGCGTTGACATTCCTAACGGAAGTGGGTGGGAGCTTCAATTATTTGCAAAGTAATTTGCACCAGCAAAAAATTAAAACAAGGGGGAAATTGAATGCTAAGTATGATTGGTTTGATTGGCGGATTGGCTTTGTTGATTTTTCTGACGATGAGAGGGATGAACCTGCTTATTGTTGGCCCAATCTCCGCGTTATTTGTAGCACTTTTTAGCGGAATGCCGTTATTTCCGCAACTGGCAGAAGAAGGGGCTGCCAACTTTGTCGGGAACTATATGGCTGGTTTCTCAGGATTCGTGACATCCTGGTATCTGATGTTCTTGCTCGGCGCTATCTTTGGGAAGGTTATGGAGGATAGCGGTGCGGCTGATAGTGTGTCTGAGTATATCGTTGGGAAGTTTGGCATGAAATATGCAGTTCTGGCCATCGTCATTGCCTGTGCTGTTTTGACCTATGGCGGTGTCAGCTTGTTCGTCGTTGCTTTTTCCGTTTATCCAATGGCATTAAGCTTGTTCAGACAGGCGGATTTGCCGAGAAGATTTATCCCTGCTGCTCTGGCATTTGGCTCGGTTACCTTTACGATGACTTCGGCAGGATCTCCGGAAATCCAAAACTGGATTCCGATTGAATTCCTGAATACGTCACCATATGCCGGATGGGAGGTCAGCTTGATTGTCGCTGTCTTCATGATGATCTTTGGTTACTGGTGGCTGAAGCGTATGATCACAAAGGCAGTGGAACGCGGCGAGAAGTTTGTTTCAAGGGATTCCGACCCTGTCCATGAAAAAAGGCAGCTTCCAAACCCGTTGATGGGACTGATCCCATTGCTTGTCGTACTTGTCATTGCGTTCATTTTCCATGATTCACTGAAACAATCAGCCCTGATCATCGCTCTGCTTGGCGGCGTGATTGCTACTTATGTATTGAACAGAAAGTACTTCAAGAATTTCTGGGAAGCACTTTCAGAAGGGACTCTTGGTGCACTGATTGCGATTGGCAACACGGCGGCTGTAGTTGGCTTTGGCGGTGTAGCCAAGGCGGTGCCTGCATTCCAAACAGCCGTTGACGCGATGACAAGCATTCCGGGAAGTCCGCTAATCGGTGCTGCGGTTGCTGTAAGTGTAATCGCTGGTATGACTGGTTCAGCTTCTGGCGGCCAGGTAATCGCATTGCCGCTTCTTGCTCCGCACTATATGGATATGGGTGTTAATCCAGAGGCACTTCACCGGGTTGCAGCCATTTCATCTGGAGCTCTGGATTCACTGCCGCATAATGGCTATGTAGTTACAACAGTTCGGGCAATCTGCGGGGAGTCCCATCAGGATGCCTATAACCCTGTAGGTGCTGTAACGGTTATTGTTCCACTTCTTGGATTGGCACTTGCAATCATTCTATTCTCGTTCGGATTAGGGATTTAATTTTACGCCATAGATTTTGAGTTTTATAGAAAGGAGATTGATGATGGTAAAAGATAAAGTAGTGCTCATAACCGGGGCCGCCCAGGGCATTGGTTATGAGATTGGCAGAAGCTTTGCAGAACAAGGAGGCAAGGTATTTCTAACTGACCTTCAGGAGGATGCCGTCGAGAAAGCGGCAGCCAGCCTGCGGGAGCTTGGCTTTGAAGCTTCTGGCCGAAAATGCGATGTCACAAATGAAGAGGACATTGCTGCTGCTGTGGCAAAGTGCGTCGAACAGTATGGAAGACTTGATGTCCTCATTAACAATGCCGGCTTGCAGTATGTCTCAATGATCGAGGATTTCCCGACGGAAAAATTCGAACTGCTCATCAAAGTAATGCTGACCGCACCTTTTATCGCTTTGAAGCATGCCTTGCCAGTCATGAAAAAGCAGGGCAATGGCCGTGTGATCAACATGGCATCCATCAACGGGCTTGTAGGCTTTGCGGGAAAAGCGGCCTATAACAGCGCCAAGCACGGGGTTATTGGCCTTACCAAGGTTGCGGCTTTGGAAGCTGCTGAACATGGCATTACTGTAAATGCAGTTTGTCCTGGATATGTAGATACCCCGCTGGTAAGGAATCAGCTCTCAAGCCTAGCGGAGACACGGAATGTACCACTTGAAAAAGTACTCGAGGAAGTCATCTTTCCGCTCGTTCCGCAAAAACGCCTGCTGGCTGTAGACGAAATCGCTAATTATGTATTATATCTTGCCAGTGATGCTGCAAAAGGAATCACAGGTCAGGCAGCCGTCATTGACGGAGGCTATACGATTCAATAGAAAAGAAATGAGCCGGCATCTCCTTTGGGAGACCGGCTCATTTTTTATGAAAAGCTTTGGTTGGTTTCTGGCATGAAGATACTTACAGATCATCAATAACAATATATGTTGCTTTAACTGGGCCGTGTACGCCTACGACAAGATTCAGTTCGATATCGGCTGAGTTGCTCGGGCCGGTAATGAAGTTGACGCAAGATGCCACTTGTTTGCCTGAATGATGCAATTCCCGCAGCTTGCGGGCTGCCTGGGTAATCCTTGGAACGATGGTGCTCTTCGGCACAAGCGCAATATAGGTCGCTGGCAGGAAGCTGACTGTCCGTCCTTTGTCTTTATCCGAAAAGAGAACGACAGTACCGGATTCAGCAAGGGTCATTTCGCTGATCGTAATTCCGACATTCGCTTTCTCCGCCTGGCGGATATTTTCTTCACCTTTTGTATGATCCCACTCGTATACTTCAATTTCTTGTGAAGGCCAATCCTTTTTCATGAGTGGATCGAGTCCCCATTTTGAAAAACGCTCATCCTTCCAGGTAACGACTGGTCCGCCTCCGTAGTTTGCCACAACTTCATTTAGTGTTTCGGATAGCTTTTCAGAATTCGTCATGACCAGGCTTGTATGGATTTTGAGACACTGGGTTTTTAGGATTTCAACCAGTTCATCCGGCGTCGCATCCTTTAAAACCTGGTCCTGGGGGCGGTGCTTCCACTCAGGAACATTGACGCCATTGGATAAACGATCTCTTCCAAGTGAACTGGCAATTTGGTTTAAAAAAGCTTCCCGGTTTTGGATTGTGCCTGTCATGATTCTTTGCCTCCTTTTTCCCGGTTTTTAAACCAGTCTCTGAATCTTTCTTTATTAGGAGCAGGGAACTCCCTGATTTCGGTCCATGCCTTCAATGGGCCAGGCCCATTCGAGATTCTGTCACCGACCGTGAATGGATTCATTGCTGCAGGTGCCACCTTAGTACCGAGTTTATACAGCATAGGTGAAGCAGCTCCAAGTCCGAACGCCTTCATGACAAGTTTCTCCGACATCGGTGCTTTGCCTTCCTGCTCGACAATGACCTGTCGGTGCTTATGCAAAAGCTGGTGCAGCGGAATTTTTACAGGGCAGACATCCGTACATGCTCCGCAAAGAGTGGAGGCGTAAGGGAGCTCCTTATAATCATCATATCCGCCAAGCAGCGGTGACAGGACAGCGCCAATCGGTCCGGAGTAAATCGATCCGTAAGAATGTCCGCCAACGTGGCGATAGACCGGGCAAACATTGATGCAAGCAGCACAGCGGATGCATTGCAGGACAGATTGGAACTCGCCGCCAAGGATTTTTGAACGGCCGTTATCGACGATGACAAGATGGAATTCCTCCGGCCCATCAACATCCAGCTCTTGACGGGGCCCCGTCAATACAGTGATATAGCTTGTCAGCTTCTGGCCGACTGCACTCCTTGTCAGCAGACTGACAAGCACTTCCATCTCTTCGAATGTCGGCACAAGGCGCTCCATTCCCATTACTGTGATTTGTGTTTTCGGCAGGGAAGTGACCAAATCAGCATTCCCTTCATTCGTGACCAGGCTGAAGGAGCCCGTTTCTGCAACGGCGAAATTGCAGCCTGTAATGCCGATATCGGCTGTCAGGTATTCCTGGCGCAGCATTTCGCGTGCGTGCCATGCTAGCTCTTCAGGCTTCTCGGTCTTTTGGTAGCCGAGCTTCTCTGTAAAAACGTCCCTGATTTGCTCCTTGTTTTTATGCAGGGCAGGTACAACAATGTGCGATGGCGGATCATGGTCATCCACCTGGAGGATGTATTCGCCCAAATCGGTTTCAACGACCGTACAGCCGGCTTCTTCAAGAGTCTTATTAAGGCTGATTTCCTCAGTCACCATTGATTTTGCCTTCACGACTTTTTTTGCATTCTTTTTCGCGACAACGCCCTTAATATAATCATTTGCCTGTTCAGCAGTCTGTGCGAAGAAAACATGGCCTCCGCGTTTCGCTACGTTTTCGCTAAGCTGCTCCAGGTAATAATCGAGGTTTGCAAGGACATGCTGCCTGATTTCCTCACCATGGCTGCGCCACTCTTCCCAGTTTCCCAGCTCTTCGGCCGCTGTCTGCCTGCGCACGCCCATGCTGTTCTGGGCACCGGCAACTGCGCCGCGCATGAAGGAATCATTGATGCCATGTTCTACGCGTTCTTTAAAATTCTCCGTCCCGATTTTCATTGCCATGAAAAATTCCCTCCTTTTCCTTCATGTATGTGATTAACGGCTGTTCAATACTTCAGCGATATGGAGTACCTTAATCGGCTTACCCTGTCTTTCAATTCTGCCGCCGATATTCATCAGGCAGGCAGCGTCGGCTCCAATTAAGTACTCAGCTCCTGTTTCTTCGACATGGAGCACTTTTTCATCAACCATCTGCTCTGAAATCTGCGCCATCTTAACGGCGAATGTCCCACCGAAACCACAGCACTGCTCCTTACCAGGAAGCTCGGTGAATTCCAGGCCTTTTACATTGCTTAATAGAGTCATAGGAGCTTTTTTAACTCCAAGAAGCCTGGTCATATGGCAGGAGGTATGGTATGTAACCTTTCCTTCAAAACGGGCGCCGACATCTTCAATTTTTAGAACATCAACGATGAACTGGGTCAGCTCATAGGATTTCTCGGCAAGCTTCTTTGCCTTTGGCCCCCAAACAGGGTCACCCTTAAATACATGAGGATATTCGTGGAACATCGTGATGCATGAGCCGGAAGGGGACACCACGTATTCAGCATCTATGAAAGTATCAATCATCGATTTCATCGCTTCTTTCGCTTCTTTGACATAACCGCTGTTATAAGCAGGCTGTCCGCAGCAGACCTGTGATTCTGGAAATTCAATCTCGCACCCAAGCCGCTCAAGCAGCTCCACTGTCGCTTTTCCCGCATTGCTTTGGAACATATCGACTAAACAAGTTGCAAACAGAGTTACCTTCATTGTCTAACCTCTTTCCTTGACGAATGATATACGCATTCGATTAACAGGTCATCTGATGACCTGAAACCTGCGTACCCTAATTAAATTTAATACTACTATAAAAATATATTTTTTTGAAAGGGGTTTCAGGATTTTTTTTCAAAATAAATGCCGCACCCTGAAAAGGAGCGGCAAATCATCTATAAGGATTTTGTCTTTGACTGGCTGATGTATTTATGAAGGATGTCCTCAACATTTTCAATATGCGCGAGCATCAGGTTCCTCGCTTTTTCTGCGTCCTGCTCCTTAATCGCCTGGTAAATAGAATAGTGCTCATCATGCAGGCGGTCCGTCGTAGTTTGTTTTGAATATAGCCACAATCGGCGGGTTTCCTTCATCGTTTCTCCCATCAAGCCGGAAACATGATTCATCAGGCTGATTAATAACGGATTTTGTGAGCTTTCGGCTATTGCGAGGTGGAATTGCAAGTCCGCTTTTTCACCAAGCTCTTCATTTCCATTTGCCTTTTTCATTTCGTCCAATGCAGCTTCCATAGCCTGCAGCTGGATGTCATTTCGCTTCTTTGCAGCCGAGAAGACTGTCCCGGCTTCAAGGATTTTACGAACCTCGAGCAGATGGGCTGTATCCTCTGGGTTCATCAGAATTGCAGTGGATAACGGGAAACTGATCTGCTCCGATTCAAATGCCTTTACATAGGTTCCTTCGCCCTGACGAATTTCAATAAGTCCCATTGCCCTTAAGGCGGTCAGTGCTTCCCTGATTGCGGAACGGCCTACCTGGAAGTTTTCGGCCAGCTGCTGTACTGAATCAAGCTTGTCTCCAGGCTGTAATTGTCCGGAGCGAATCATGCCATGGATCGCTTCGGCCACTTCTTCATATATCTTTTTAGGTTTGATTTTTTTATATTGCAAAGTAAAGCCTCCAAGTTTGTTCTCTTACCACTCATTATACAATTTTTCTTGTGAAGGGGAAGGTGATTAAAACTTTTAATGGATGCAAAGTGGTAAATTTCAGTTAAAAATATCACATAGAGAGATAATTATATTTTACTAAATTTCAAAAAAGATATTGAAAATTTTGTCGATGGCACACTATAATTCAAATTAACGTCATGTTAATGACCTAGTCATCAGATGACCTTATCATATTATGTAAGCGATTTCTTGATAAGTGATGACAAATAATTGGGGAATAGTTCATTGCTAAAACACACACTTTAGGGGGGAAAGTATGTCGTTCACACAAAATTTCACAGCGGTAGGAGATAGTCTTGCATTATCCGCTATCGTCGCACTGATTCCGATTTTATATTTCTTCTGGGCGCTGGCAGTAAAGCGCATGAAAGGCCATATCGCAGGACTGACAACCCTTGCTGTCGCTTTGGTCGTAGCAGTGGCTGCCTATAAGATGCCTGCTGGGATGGCATTGATGTCTGCATCACAGGGAGCGGTATATGGAATTTTGCCAATAGGCTGGATCATTATCACTTCTGTATTCCTGTATAAATTGACAGTAAAAACTGGACAATTTGACATTATTAGAAACTCCGTGCTTTCGATTACTGAAGACCGCCGTTTGCAGGCACTTTTGGTAGCGTTCTCATTTGGTGCCTTCCTTGAAGGCGCTGCAGGATTTGGAGCGCCGGTAGCCATTTCGGCTGCACTGCTTGTAGGGTTGGGATTTAATCCGCTTTATGCTGCAGGTCTTTGCTTGATTGCGAATACTGCACCAGTTGCTTTCGGTGCAATTGGGATTCCAATCATCGCTGTTGAAGGGCCAACTGGAATTCCCGCAATGGAAGTCTCCAAAATGGTCGGACGCCAGCTGCCGTTTTTATCTGTATTCATTCCATTTTATTTGATCGTCATTATGGCTGGGTTTAAACGTGCATTTGAAGTCATGCCAGCGATCCTTGTATCTGGCGTTTCATTCGCACTTACACAATATCTGACTTCAAACTTCGTTGGACCGGAGCTTCCGGATATTTTATCAGCACTAGTGTCATTATTTGCGCTTGCGGTTTTCCTTAAATTCTGGAAGCCAAAGACAATCTTCAAATTTGCTGCCGAAGAAGAGCTGGCAGCAACAGCTGCAGTAAATGTACGTGCGAAAAAGCAGGTGCAGAACACTGGAGCACAGGTGTTCAAGGCATGGTCTCCATTCCTTGTATTGACTGCCATTATTTCTGTTTGGGGTATCCCGGCAATCAAACTGGCACTGACAGGACATTATGAAGGCAGCAATGTGCTGTTAAAGGCAATCAACCCAATCGGCCATGCACTTACATATGTTCCTGAAGTACCATTTTTGAATAACAAAGTCATTAATGCAGCGGGCGACCCTGTTGCAGCCGTCTATAAGCTTGAGGTTCTCGGCGCAGCAGGCACGGCTATCCTGATCGCTGCGATCATTACTAAATTCATTGTCGGCATCTCCTGGAAAGACTGGGCATCGGCGTTTGGCGAAACGCTGAATGAATTAAAATTCCCTGTATTGACGATTGGATCTGTAGTAGGGTTCGCATACGTAACAAACGCATCTGGAATGAGCACGACGCTTGGCATGACTCTGGCAAAAACAGGAGCGGTATTATTCCCATTCTTCTCGCCATTCCTTGGCTGGCTTGGGGTTTTCATCACGGGATCAGATACATCTGCCAACCTGTTGTTTGGCAATCTGCAAAAGATAACTGCCACATCGATTGGCATGGATCCAGTCCTTGCCGTAGCGGCTAACTCGTCCGGGGGTGTTGCAGGCAAGATGATTTCACCGCAGTCGATTGCAGTTGCCTGTGCTGCAGTAGGATTGGCTGGTAAAGAATCGGACCTGTTCCGTTTTACCATCAAGCACAGCTTGTTCCTGGTCACGCTCGTCGGTATTATCACATTCTTGCAAAATAGCGTTCTATCTTGGATGATTCCATAAACATACAAATACTGCCAGGCTTCTGTCATAATGATAGGAAGCCTGGCTTCATTTCACCGGATACAATTAAAGGGGGAAAAACGATGCTTTCTAATACGGTAAAAGAACAGATCATTTCCATTGTCTCAGCAGCGAATTTTGATGACTCGAAAACGGGGGGGCTCGTTTATTCATATGATGCTACACCAAACTTTCAATCCATGCCTTATGCGGTAGTCAGCCCGAGGAATAAACAGGAAATTTCCGAGATTGTGAAGCTATGCAATGAGCATAAAATCCCGATCGTTCCTCGAGGCTCAGGCACTAATCTGTGCGCAGGCACATGCCCGACTGAAGGGGGAATCGTGCTTCTTTTTAAACACATGAATAAAATCCTTGAGGTGGATGAGGAAAATCTGACGGCAACTGTCCAGCCGGGAGTCGTTACGCTTGATTTAATCAACGCAGTTGAAGCGAAGGGACTGTTTTTTCCGCCAGATCCAGGTTCTATGAAAATATCAACCATCGGCGGCAATATTAATGAAAATTCAGGCGGGCTGCGTGGTCTGAAATATGGCGTGACAAGGGATTATGTCATCGGCCTTGAAGCTGTTCTGCCAAATGGAGACATCATCCGGACTGGAGGCAAGCTTGCCAAGGATGTAGCAGGCTATGATTTTACTAGATTGTTTGTCGGGTCGGAAGGGACTCTGGGTATCATTACAGAGGCTATTTTAAAATTAATTCCGATTCCTGAAACGAAGCAGACAATGCTTGCACTCTATCAGGATCTGGAAGCAGCTGCTAAATCTGTCTCGAAAATCATCGCCAGCAAAATCATCCCGGCGACACTTGAGTTCCTTGACCAGCCAACATTGCGGGTAGTTGAGGACTTTGCCAAGATCGGCCTGCCAACCGATGTACAAGCTGTCTTGCTGATCGAGCAGGATGGACCATTGGAAGTTGTGCAAAGGGATATGGCCCGGATTGCCGAGGTTTGCAAGGAAGAAAAGGCTGTTTCCGTTCAGGTTGCCCAGTCAGAAGCAGAGGCGGAAGCATTGAGAACTGCACGCCGCAGCGCCTTGTCCGCACTCGCCCGATTGAAGCCGACAACCATTCTTGAGGATGCGACAGTACCAAGATCCGAGATTGCGAGAATGGTAAATGCCATAAATGAAATCGCTGTGAAGTATAACCTGAATATCTGTACATTTGGCCATGCAGGCGACGGGAACCTGCACCCTACCTGCCCGACCGACTCCCGCAACCATGAGGAAATGGAAAGAGTGGAAAAGGCGTTTGAGGAAATCTTTGAAAAAGCGATTGAATTTGGCGGAACAATCACAGGGGAACACGGTGTCGGAGTCATGAAAGCACCATACCTCGAATTGAAGCTTGGCAAGGAAGGGGTCGCTGCCATGAAAGCTGTAAAGGCAGCACTTGATCCTAACAATATCATGAATCCAGGTAAAATTTTTGCGAAGGACAGCAGGAAACGAGTGGTGGTTTCAAGATGACAACAGTTCAAGAACAGCAGAGAATTCAGACACAATTCCAGGAGAAAATGAACCAGAATGAGCTTTTGAACTGCATGCGCTGCGGCTTTTGCCTGCCAACCTGCCCGACCTATATCGAATCAGGCTATCAGGAATCCCATTCGCCGCGCGGGCGGATTGCTTTAATGAAGGCAGTGGTCGATGGCCTGATCGAGCCTGATGAGGATTTTGAAAGGTCACTCGATCTTTGCCTCGGCTGCCGGGCATGTGAACCGGTTTGCCCATCAGGCGTAAATTATGGTCATTTACTTGAAGAAGCAAGGGATATCGTGAACCAGAACAAGAAATTCTCGATGCCTGTCAGGGTTGTCCGAAAAGCAATATTCAAAGGGCTTTTCCCGAATCAGAATAGAATGCGCAGCCTTACCGGGCTGATTGGCTTTTATCAGCGTTCAGGACTGCAAAAGGTTGCCCGCGGTACGGGGATCATGAAGCTATTCCCAGAATCACTTGCGACGATGGAAAAGGTACTGCCAAATGTGCCGACAATGAAGGAAATGAAGAATCGCCCTGAACACCTGGAAGCGATTGGTGTAGTAAAACATAAAGTTGCTTTCTTCAGCGGCTGCCTGATGGATACGATGTTCCTAGAAACAAATAATGCGACAATGAAGCTCCTGCAGCTTGCGGGCTGTGAAATTGTTATTCCGAAAGAACAGGCCTGCTGTGGAGCGCTGCATGGACACAGCGGTGAAAAGGAAGATGCAAAGGCACTGGCACGCAGGAATATCAAAGCATTCGAGGATACAGGGGTCGATTTTATCATCACGAATGCAGGCGGCTGCGGCGCATTCCTGGTCGACTATGACCATCTCCTCAAGGATGATCCGGAATGGAAGGGACGCGCACAGGCATTTGCCGATAAAATCAAGGATGTCTCGCAAATCCTCGTAGAGGTAGGCTTCCATGAAAAAGTGAAGCTCGAGCTTCCACACCAGGTTATCACCTATCAGGACTCATGCCATCTCCGCAACGTAATGAAGACCGCATCTGCACCAAGGACGCTGCTGCAGGCAATTAAAGGGATTGAATTCCGCGAAATGCAGAATGCCGACCGCTGCTGTGGTTCAGCCGGAATCTATAATATAGTTGAAAGCGAAATGTCCATGCAGCTGCTGGATTCCAAAATGGTTAACGCCAAGGCTACCCATGCAACAACGATCGTTACGGCAAATCCAGGCTGTCTGCTCCAGATGAAGCTTGGAATCGAGCGTGAAGGGTTATCGGGCAGTATGAGAGGTGTGCATATTGTTGATTTACTGCTTGAAGCAGTGAAGGGATAGGTTGTTTTTATTGATACACTCCATTCGTGATTTATTTTGCGGATGGGGTTTTTATTTGTAGAAATCTTTCGGTGGGTGGTAGACCCTGTTTCTTGTGGTTCCTGTTGAATTAAGATTAAGGGATTTTAATAAATGTCTTGCTTTATCATTCCGCAATTTTTCAAGTTTATTCCGCAAATATTTGTCGAAATCCCGCAAACTGGAAATTCAAACGGACTTTTTTCAATTTATTTATCCAAAATTACCCGGCCCCGGCTAAACGCCGTGACTTTCAGCGCGATCCAAAGGAAATGGTTAAGAAGGTCCTCTTCCGCGATTCCTATAAAATAACCCACACCATTCAACCGCTTCCTTCATAAAATAACCTCCATAATCATTTCTTTCATCCCCGCTTGCATCCTGGCGGAAATTTTATTACAATATCTCTATATATAATGAAAGACTTTGACAAGGAGTAGTAGTGGTGCAAAGCCTGAGCAAGAGAGCTGGCGGTTGGTGCAAGCCAGACAGGTCCATCATGAACTCGCCTTTGAGTCGCAAGCGTGAACTCTAGTAGTGCTTGCCGTTTTCCGCGTTAAGGATGAATGAAGCGAGTGTTGCACACTAATTTGGGTGGTACCGCGGGAGATCATACATAGCCTCTCGTCCCTTTTACAGGGACGGGAGTTTTTTATTTTCTGGGGAAAATGTACTGGATTTTTGCTAAAAAAGGCAGAAGTTTTTCCAAACTGAAAACTCCATCCGCTAAAAATAAACGACATACACACAGGAGGTCAATTCGATGAGCTTTAACCATCAGGAAATCGAAAAGAAATGGCAAGCGTATTGGGAAGAAAACAAAAGCTTCAAAACGACTGAAGATAAAGGGAAGCAGAAGTTCTACGCTTTGGATATGTTTCCATATCCATCTGGGGCGGGACTGCATGTAGGCCACCCGGAAGGCTACACAGCTACAGACATCCTTTCACGCATGAAAAGGATGCAGGGCTTCAACGTTCTTCATCCAATGGGCTGGGATGCATTCGGTCTTCCAGCAGAGCAGTATGCGCTGGATACAGGAAATGACCCAGCTGAATTCACCGAGAAGAACATCAACACGTTCCGCCGCCAGATCAAGGCATTAGGTTTTTCATATGACTGGGACCGTGAAGTGAATACGACAGACCCAGGCTATTATAAATGGACTCAATGGATTTTCCTTAAGCTATATGAAAAGGGACTTGCCTATATCGATGAAGTGGCTGTTAACTGGTGCCCGGCACTTGGTACAGTTTTAGCGAACGAAGAAGTTATTGATGGCAAGAGTGAGCGTGGCGGCCATCCGGTTGAGCGCCGCCCGATGAGACAGTGGATGCTTAAAATCACTGCCTATGCAGACCGCTTGCTTGAGGACCTTGATTTATTGGATTGGCCGGAGAGCCTTAAGGATATGCAGCGCAACTGGATCGGCCGTTCCGAAGGTGCTGAAATTACCTTCAACATTGAAGGGCACGATGGAACGTTCACAGTCTTTACGACTCGTCCTGATACACTTTTCGGCGCAACTTATGCGGTCCTTGCACCAGAACATCAGCTGGTTGATAAAATTACGACAGCTGAGCAGCGTGCAGCAGTGGAAAAATACATTGACGAAATCAAGAGTAAAAGTGATCTTGAGCGTACAGATCTTGCGAAGGACAAAACAGGTGTATTCACTGGCGCTTATGCCATCAACCCAGCCAATGGCGAAAAAATGCCTATCTGGATTGCTGACTACGTACTAGCTTCATATGGAACAGGAGCTATCATGGCAGTTCCTGCTCATGATGAGCGCGACTACGAATTTGCTAAAAAATTCAACCTAGAAATCAAAGAAGTCGTTGCCGGCGGAAATGTAGCTGAAGAAGCTTACACTGGCGACGGCGAGCATGTGAATTCTGAATTCCTTAACGGCATGAATAAGGAAGATGGAATCAACAAAATGATTGCCTGGTTAGAGGAAAAGGGCATTGGAACGAAAAAGGTCACTTACCGCTTGAGAGACTGGCTGTTCAGCCGCCAGCGCTACTGGGGCGAGCCGATTCCAATCATCCACTGGGAAGATGGCACAATGTCAGCAGTACCTGAGGATCAGCTGCCGCTTGTCCTTCCAAAAACGAAGGACATCAAGCCATCGGGAACAGGCGAGTCTCCACTTGCGAATATCGAGGAGTGGGTGAATGTCGTTGACCCTGATACCGGCAAAAAGGGCCGCAGGGAAACGAATACAATGCCGCAGTGGGGTGGCAGCTGCTGGTACTACCTTCGTTACATCGATCCGAAGAACGAACAGGCTCTTGCCGATGCTGAAAAATTAAAAGAATGGCTTCCGGTCGATATTTATATTGGCGGTGCTGAGCACGCAGTACTTCACTTGCTATACGCTCGCTTCTGGCATAAGGTTCTTTACGATGTAGGAGTTGTCCACACGAAGGAGCCATTCCAAAAGCTGTTCAACCAGGGTATGATTCTTGGTGAAAATAATGAGAAGATGAGTAAATCCAAGGGCAATGTCGTCAATCCGGATGAGATTGTCGAGAGCCATGGTGCTGATACTTTAAGACTTTATGAAATGTTCATGGGCCCTCTTGAAGCATCAATCGCCTGGTCGACAAATGGACTTGATGGATCACGTCGCTTCCTTGACCGTATCTGGCGCTTGTTTGTTAATGAAAACGGCAGCCTGAACGAGAAAATCACTGATACTGAAAGCGCAAGCCTTGAAAAGGTTTACCACCAGACAGTCAAGAAGGTAACCGAGGACTATGAGGGACTTCGTTTTAACACAGCGATTTCGCAAATGATGGTCTTCATCAACGAAGCATATAAAGCGGAAGAGCTTTCTAAGTCTTACGTTGAAGGCTTCGTGAAGATGCTTGCTCCAATTTGTCCTCATATCTCAGAAGAACTTTGGGCGAAGCTTGGTCACGGTGAGTCGATTACGTATGCAGCATGGCCAGCATATGATGAAGCGAAGCTTGTGGATGACGAAGTAGAAATCGTTGTCCAGGTGAACGGCAAGATCAAAGCGAAGATGATGGTTCCGGCAGATGCAAACAGAGAAACTCTAGAGCAAATCGCAATGGGTGATGATTCTGTCAAGGAACAAATCGATGGCAAGACAGTACGCAAAGTCATTGCAGTACCAGGAAAATTAGTGAATATCGTAGCAAACTAATTATAAGAAAAGGGCCGTTTTTTAACGGCCCTTGTTTCGCTTTATAAGAAAGGTATAATCTTCGAAAACTGTCTAGCTCCAGCGCCTAGCCCCTCGAGTCGCTTCGGTCCTGCCAATGAAGTCAAAGAACGACTTCACTGTCAGGCCCTCCAGCGCTTGTCGGGGCTGATCAAGGCGCTTGCGCTTTTCCTATATACCCCTTAAGGTTTTTCTTTTGCCAATGAAAAAGAGTTTTTCTATAATAAATAGGGGAAAATACTTGATTGTATGATTCTTTAAAATTTACCTAAATGGAGGCTATAACGATGAGCAATATTGAAACGATTTCTACTGAAGAACTTCAAAAGAAGCTGGAAGCTGGCGAAAAGCCTGAAATGATCGATGTGCGTGAGCATGACGAAGTGGCGTCTGGAATGATTCCTGGAGCTAAGCACATCCCAATGGGCGAAATTCCTGAAAGACTGAGCGAGCTTGACAAGGATAAGGAATATATCTTCATTTGCCGTTCTAGCGCTCGCAGTGGAAATGTTTGCCACTATTTGAATGAGCAAGGTTATAAAGTACGCAACATGGTTGGCGGAATGATGAGCTGGGGCGGAGAAACTACACGTCCATAATTATAAAATTCTGAAAATCTGACTATACTGGATGTAAAGAAAACTCGCCGACTGGCGAGCCCAAGGGCGAAGACAGAGGCGTAGTTGCACTTATGCGTTAAGAAGGTATAAATTTTGAGAAAAATTTATACTTTCTTATTAGCCTAAAAAGGAAGGATGCATTCCCTTGATCCAGGTCAGAGTATTTGATCATGAACATGAAAAAGATCTTGAAACAGAAATGAACATTTTCCTTGAAAAGCTGGATGAGAAAAAGCTTTTGGACATTAAGTACAATGTCGCTGTCATCCCTGAGGAATTGGAGGAAGAGCAGATTTATTGTTTTTCCGCAATGATTGTTTACAGAGCCTGAATCATTCAGGCTCTGTTTTACTTTGGCTGTTTTCGTAAAGATTGTTGTTAAAATCCAAAAGCCGATTTAACGTGATAAAAGCCATTTTGTATGTCGGTACTAAGTTAGCCAGCTCTTTTCTCAAAATAAGCGATAAGTTTGGGAAGAAACTTGAGTAATTCAATCTTATTTTGTAGTCAATAGCAACATAGTTTGAGAAAAGAGCCTTGATTTTTTACCATCCATTCAATGCAAAGTGGGCTGCGTTTGTCCCTGCAAGTCTACCGGTTACAAGGGCGGAGGTGATATTGTAGCCTCCGGTATAGCCGTGAATGTCGAGGATTTCCCCGCAAAAATAAAGTCCCATTGCTTTTTTCGATGCCATTGTCTGCGGCTCGACTTCTTTTACCGAGACCCCGCCTCCTGTAACGAAGGCCTTGTCCAGCGGCAATGTCCCATTGACCTTGAACTCGAATTGTTTCACAGATTTGGCAAAGCTGCGGATTTTTTCGTGGCCGAGCTGGCCTCCCTGCATGGCTGGATCGATTTCATTCCGTTCAAGCAGGAACAAGAGATAGCGTTCTGGGAGCAGCCCTTTAAGCAGATTTTTCAATGCTTTTTTAGGCTCGGCTTTTATCAGCTTATTAATCTCCTGAAATAGCTCTTCTTCCTTCATATCAGGCAGGGCATCGAGTGACATGACAGCTTCTTTGAGATTCCATTTTTCCATTGCCTTGACGACGAATTGGCTGCAGCGCAGAACAGCAGGTCCGCTGACGCCGAAATGGGTGAAAATCATATCCATCCTGTGGGTGATGAGAGCTTTGCCTTTTGGGTTCAATACACTGAGCGCAATATCCCTCAAAGAAAGTCCCTGAAGCACTTTTTCCTTAATGAAAGGTTCACTGGATGTTACAGGCACCTCGGTTGGGAACAGGCTTGTGATTGTATGGCCTGCTTTTTCCGCCCAGGCATAGCCGTCACCAGTTGAGCCAGTATGAGGTACGGATTTGCCTCCAACAGCAATTATGACACTGTCAGCGTAGATCATTTCACCATTTTTCAATTCTACGGCATCTGCCTTGCCATCTTTGTAATGGACATCTGCTACCGGGCTGTTTGTTTTAATGTCGACATTCAGTTCCTTCATCTTTGAAAGAAGAGCGTCAACAACAGATTGAGCCTTATCCGTGACAGGGAACATCCGGCCATGGTCCTCTTCCTTCAGTTGGATGCCAAGATTTTCGAAAAAAGAAATGATATCTTCATTGCTGAAAATCGAGAGCGCACTGTATAGGAACCGGCCATTTCCGGGTATATGTTTAATGATTTCTTCAACAGGAAGGCGATTGGTCACGTTACAGCGGCCGCCGCCAGAAATCGCAAGCTTGCGGCCAAGCTTGTCCCCTTTATCGATCAGCAGCACCTTCGCGCCCTGTTCACCAGCCGCGATGGCTGCCATCAAACCAGACGGCCCGCCGCCAAGGACGATTACATCATATTTCATCATCACACCAACTTTTCATTCACTTTTCAGCTTGATAAGCTTTTTTCATTATATAGCATCTCCCCATTAAAAACATTGCCAGCAATGCAGTTATTCAAACAGAAAGTTAGTTTAATTGGAAATATACAAAACTGGCAGTCACGGAAAAAGAAGAGTAAACTAGGGAATGCAGATTAAAATATATGATAATTATCATCGTCTCAAAATTTTTTTGTGGTAAAATACAAGTTTGTAGTCAGGTTCTTCAGCAAGTGAATTAGCATGAAGTTAGGAAGGGATTTTATGTCATCAAAGCTTTTGAGAGGGACGTTCATATTAACGCTTGGCACGATTATTTCCAAGGTGCTAGGTTTATTCTATGTTATTCCCTTCTATGCAATCGTCGATGATTACGGAACCGCACTTTATTCGTATTCATATATTCCATATACCATTTTTATCAGTATCGCGACGGCTGGGGTTCCGCTGGCGGTCTCCAAGTTTATCGCCAAATATAATGCTCTTGGTGAATATGCAGTCGGCAGGAAGCTTTTTAAGTCAGGTATAGCAGTTATGCTTGCGACAGGGGTCCTCGCATTTTTGGTTATGTATTTTACAGCGCCGGGTCTTGCTGACATTGTCATGGATTCCGATGACAAGAGCCAAAGAATCAGTGCCGAGGATGTCACAACCGTCATCAGGGCTGTCAGCTTCGCCTTGATTGTTGTACCGTTCATGAGTTTGATCCGCGGATTTTTTCAGGGGCATCAATCCATGGGGCCTTCCGCAGTTTCACAGGTCGTTGAACAGATTGTCCGGATTGTGTTCTTGCTCGCTGGGGCATATGTTGTACTGAATATTTTCAAAGGAAGCATGGTCACAGCCGTTAGCGTAGCGACTTTTGCTGCCTTTATCGGAGCGATTGGAAGCCTTGCTGTCCTTGGGTGGTACTGGGTAAAAAGAAAACCGCATCTGGATGAACTCTTGAAAGAAGACAAAGGAACAATGGATGTTTCCTTGAAGGCGATTTACAAGGAGATTTTGCTGTATGCAGCACCTTTCGTATTTGTGGGAATTGCCAATCCTTTATTCCAATTCATTGATATGATGACTTTTACAAGGGCGATGACAGCAGTGGGAATCGCCAAGGATGAGGCAGTCGAGGCCTTCTCGGTATTGAACTTCCAGACGCACAAGCTCGTCATCATACCTGTTTCACTTGCAACTGCCTTTTCGCTTACGCTGGTTCCAAGCATCACTAAAGCCTTTACGGAAAATGACCGTAAAAGCATGAGGCGGCAGCTGGACCAGACTTTCCAGGTGCTCATGTATTTAACTGTACCTGCAGCGCTCGGAATGGCACTGCTTGCTGAACCTATGTTCACCGTATTCTATGAAAATAATGACCTCGGCACAACGGTTCTTATGACATATGCGCCAGTTGCCATTTTGTTCGCTCTATATTCTGTGACTGCAGCAATCCTGCAGGGAATCAATGAACAGCGCTTTACGATTTTAAGCTTGCTGACAGGGCTATTGGTCAAGCTGGCCTTAAACATCCCGATGATTAAGATGTTTGAAACACAGGGCGCAGTTATATCGACGGCTTTAGGCTATACAGTCGCCATTGGCATCAATATGCTCGTCATCAGGAATTTTGCCAGATATCCGATGGGCTTTGTGGCAAGAAGAATTGTCCTTATTCTTGTGTTTTCTGGCTTGATGGCCGGAGTGACCTTGGCATTCTATGGAGTCCTGGTCCAGTTCCTGTCGCCTGCTTCCAAGTTCCAGTCCATTCTCTTAATCGTACTTTCAGCTGCGGTTGGAGCACTAGTTTATTTTTACCTGGGATTCAGGACAAAGCTGGTGGACAGGTTATTTGGAGACCGGGTTACCAAAATCAAGCGTAAATTAAGGCTGCCGGTATAATAGAAAAAATGGCCTTCAGTATGGAGGCCATTTTTTATAGGCATTTTAATAATAAAACTGCTGGGAATCTTCACGGATGCCGAGACGGCGCTCGATCCGATCGATCCGGCGATCGAGCCTGTCGATTTGGTTGTTCAATCTTTCTACCTGGCGCTCAAGGCGATTTAGTCTTTGCTCAAACTGGCCGCCGCCTGGGAATCCACCAGGAAATCCACTAGGACCGCCTGGAAAACCGCCGCCACCTGGTATCGGGATGAACAAACCTTGACCTTGCTGACGATAATTCATTAGGGGTCAACTCCTCGTTCTCTATAATAAAATATGATATTAGTCTATGTGAAAATCAGTAAATGGAGTGGGCGCCTGCCCAATTTAAACTAAAAGGAGGTTCGCTATGAGAATCGATAAGGTGCTTTCGAACCTTGGATATGGAAGCAGAAAAGATGTTAAGAAGCTTTTAAAGGACGGTGCCGTTAAGGTCAATCAAGTGGTGGTGAAGGATGCGAAACAGCATATTGATCCTGAAAACGATGTGGTGACTTTGTACGGGGAAGAAATCCATTACAGAGAATTCATTTATTTAATGATGAACAAACCGCCTGGCGTTATTTCAGCGACAGAGGACAATCGTGATGAAACGGTCATCGACCTGCTTGAATTAGAGGATCAGGTATTCGAACCATTCCCGGTCGGCAGACTTGATAAGGATACCGAAGGATTATTGCTAATCACCAATGACGGGCAGCTTTCCCATAAACTGCTGTCTCCAAAGAAACATGTGCCTAAAACCTATTTCGCTGTAATTGAAGGAGAGGTTACGGAGGCAGATATCGAGGCGTTCAGAAAAGGCGTCACCCTTGATGACGGCTATGAAACCAAGCCCGGAGAACTCGTCATATTAAAATCAGGGCTGACCTCGGATATTGAGCTTACCATAACCGAAGGGAAGTTCCACCAGGTCAAGCGGATGTTCCAGGCCGTCGGTAAACGAGTCATCTATTTAAAAAGGTTAACGATGGGGCCGCTTCCGCTTGATGAAACACTTGAACTCGGTGAATACCGCGAGCTTACGGATGAAGAACTGGATATGCTCATGAACTATGAGCCATAAAACCAAAAAGAAATCGCCTGATAAAACCGGCGATTTCTTTTTTACTATTTTGAAGTTTACTTTTCTGCTATGATGACATTTTTACTTTTTTCTGGGTCGTTGTCCATTTACCTCGGCTAGGACTCTTTACCAAGTCGTTATAAGCCAGGACGTTTAAATCCCTCTGGATGGTACGAGGTGTGATCCCAAATTCCTCTACAAGATCTTGAGTTGTGACAGTACCATTCTGACATATGAACATGTAGATGGATTTGATGCGGTTTATCATCCGGTTAGTCGAAGGTTTCAAACAACCACTCCCTATCCTTTATTTAAACCCCTTGTCATTTTCCTGCAACCGACAACTGATTGAAGACGAATCCTCAAGTATGTAGTTTTCTTCTTTCCAGACACTCCCTTTAGCGTCCTTTTTAAAAGGCGGATATAAGATGTCCTACCTTTTGGACTATTTTAACTCTAATCAAAATAAAATGCCAGATAATTCACTGTATTTTACAAAAAATTAATAACTTAATAATTAAATTTCTCCTTTCTATTATTCTCTATACATAACGATATGGTTTTAAACAGGCTAAATATGACAGAAGTTTGAAAATTTAGAAAAGAGTATTGCTTATTAACAATTTATTCTTTTTTGAGAGGGATGGTGCGGTGAAAATTGGGGGCGGATAATGTGTAAAAGCCATCGGTGTGAGGGAAATCAGGTAACTGGAAAAAGAGGTCACCATAGGAGCAGACAGATGCCCAAAATATCTGCTAACTGCAGAAAAAAGGTTACCTATGAAGCCTCTAATCGTAGAGGAAGTCAGAGTGCTGTTAGAAACGCAAGATAGTCATTAATCATATAGCTGCCTCCAGTTAAAAACATTCCTCACCCACACAGTTTACGAACCACATTCATTAAGAGTAAAATGGATTCAAGTTTTTAAAAAAGGGAGTAAGCAGGGATTTGAGGTACAATAATATTATCGCTGCTGCTTAACCATTTTTTTAAAGGGAATAACACCTTTAGAGAAACCGAAATACATAGCCGGCAATATAGGAGGTATGTTCAAATGGCTTCAATTGATTGGATGAAGGAAGTAGAAAAAAGAGAGTCTGAATTGATCAAAGACGCTCAGGAACTGCTTAAGATCAAGAGTGTGCTTGATGAAGAAAATGCTGCACCAGAAGCTCCCCTTGGTGAAGGTGTAAAGGAGGCATTGGACTTTCTGCTTAACCTGGGTGAAAAGGATGGTTTTACAGCCAAGAATGTCGGCAATCTTGCGGGCCATCTTGAATTTGGACAGGGTGAGGAAATCGTGGGTATCCTTTGCCATGTTGATGTTGTGCCTGAGGGAGATGGCTGGTCAAGCGATCCGTATGGTGCGGAAATTCGCGATGGCAAGATCTATGCCCGCGGCGCAATTGATGATAAGGGGCCAACGATGGCTGCCTATTATGCAATGAAAATAGTTAAGGAATTGGGGCTTCCGCTTAATAAGCGTGTGCGCATGATCATTGGAACCGATGAAGAAAGTGATTGGCGCTGTGTTGACCACTATTTCGAGCATGAAGAAATGCCGGCGATGGGTTTTGCGCCTGATGCAGACTTCCCGATTATTTATGCTGAAAAAGGGATCGCGGATTATGATCTAGTTTATAAATCTTCAGGAGCTGATAAAGCTGAATCCGATGTTGAAGTTGCCGAATTCTCTTCGGGCAGACGGTATAACATGGTGCCCGATTTTGCACGTGCCGTCCTGAATGTCCTGCAGGGCCAGACGGATCTTGTACAGCGATTTGAGGATCATAAAAAGCAATACGAGCTCCAGGGTAAGGCATTTGTCGAAAACGGCCAGCTGATCCTCGAACTTGAAGGTGTCTCGGCTCACGGAATGGAACCGGATAACGGCAAGAATGCCGGCCTTTTGATGGCGAATTTCCTTTCCCAGCTGAACCTCGACGGAAACAGCGACAAATACTTCCAGTTTGTTTCTAAGTATCTTGGCAAGGACTCACGAGGCAAGGAGCTCGGCGTCGCCTATTCGGATGATATCACCGGTGATTTGACAATCAATGTTGGAAAGCTATCGTATTCAGCTGAAAAAGGAGGGCGCGCAGGATTGAATATGCGCTACCCTGTAACAACAAATCTGGAAAAAACGAAGGGAATCCTGAATGGCGTACTGGAGGAAGAAGGACTCGTAATCGAGAATTTCTCTAACTCAAACCCGCATCATGTTGATGAAAAGGACTTCCTGATCCAGACACTGAAGAAAGTGTACGAGGAGCAGACTGGGGAAAAAGCAGAACTAATCTCAATCGGAGGCGGCACGTACGCAAGGTCGCTCAAATCTGGCGTAGCCTTCGGACCACTGTTCCCAGGCAGACCAGACATCGCTCACCAGAAAGATGAATATATGATTATCGAAGACTTAATAAAAGCAACAGCAATATACGCACAAGCCATTTACGAATTAGCACGTTAAAGCACCGGGGGTCAGACCCCCGGCACAGTAATGCGTTAAAGCAGTGGGGGTCTGACCCCCACTGCTGTGGTGTGATAAAGGATTGGAGGGAATAGGTATGGAGTTTGTGATTGTGGATGGTCAGGTGTTGGATCGGGTGTCTGCGAAGGTGGATATTGAGGATCGTGGCTATCAGTTTGGTGATGGTGTTTATGAGGTGATTCGGGTTTATAATGGCAAGATGTTTACTGGCAGGGAGCATTTGCAGCGTCTTGTGGAGAGTGCTGAAAAAATCAGGCTGACGCTTCCTTACACTCCTGCGGAACTGGAAGCAAAGCTGGAAGAGCTTATCACCAAGAACGAGCTGGAAACGGGAACTGTGTACATGCAATTCACGCGTGGGACTTCTCCGCGGAACCATGTGTTCCCTGGAGCAGATGTCGCTCCGACTTTCGTGGCATACACTCGAAAGGTGCCTCGTCCTGAGGAAGCAATGGAAAAGGGCGTTCGTACAATCCTGGATGAGGATATCCGCTGGCTTCGCTGCGATATCAAGAGTCTTAATCTTCTCGGCAACCTGCTTTCCAAGCAAAAAGCGGCTGAGGGTGGTTGCTTCGAAGCCATCCTGCACCGAGGCGAAACGGTAACGGAAGGAAGCCATTCAAATATCTCGATTATCAAGGATGGAGTCATCATCACCCATCCTGCGGATAATCATATCCTGAACGGGATTTCCAGACAGAAGGTGCTTGAAATTTGCGGAAATGAGCAAATACCTTTTGAGGAAAGAGCCTATACCCTTGATGAACTGTTTGCAGCTGATGAGGTCTTTTCATCAGGTACAACCGTCGAAGTGATGCCTGTGATTGAAATAGAAGGCAAGCCGGTTGGCAATGGAGAGCCGGGACCGTTGACCAAACAGCTTCAGGTTTTATTCAAGGCAGAAATTGAAAAGCAATGCGGACAAATTTAACCTTAGCAAGCCTGCAGCATGAAATCCATGCTGCAGGCTTTTCTTTTTCAAAACAACATAAACTGTATATTACGAATCCACAAAAATCATCCCATGCACGAACAACGAGATTTCCTCTTTAGACGATAAGGTTTTCTATGCTGCTTTGTTTTTTATTGGCAGGAATGGGTATCATAAAAATATTTAAATCAGCATTTACCTGCTTTAAGACTGTCTTTTGTTCGATTACAGACACATAGCAGAATACCGAACAGGGGGAACACAGATGAAAATAACTTCAGAACAGCATATTGAATTGCATGGCTTCAATAACCTGACGAAATCATTGAGTTTCAATATGTATGATATTTGCTATACGAAGACGAAGGAAGAGCGGGAGGCTTATCTTGAATATATCGATGAGCAATATAATGCGGACCGGCTGACAAAAATCCTCACCCATGTAGCGGACATCATAGGTGCACATGTCCTGAATGTGGCCAAGCAGGATTATGTCCCTCAAGGTGCAAGTGTGACGATTCTTGTTTCCGAGGGTCCGGTCGTCGAGGTTCCTGATGAAGCGTATGATGAATCGCCAGGACCTCTGCCTGACAATGTTGTGCTGCAGCTGGATAAAAGCCATATCACAGTCCATACGTATCCAGAGTTCCATCCCGATGAAGGCATCAGTACATTCAGGGCGGATATCGACGTATCAACCTGTGGTGAGATTTCGCCGCTAAAGGCACTGAATTATTTGATTCACTCCTTCGAAACTGATGTCATGACAATCGATTATAAAGTAAGGGGCTTTACAAGGGATAAGGATGGAAATAAGCTGTTCATCGACCAT
Organism: Mesobacillus sp.; assembly: GCF_057785455.1. Lineage (NCBI taxonomy): Bacteria > Bacillati > Bacillota > Bacilli > Caryophanales > Bacillaceae > Mesobacillus > Mesobacillus sp. The sequence continues at coordinate 187,758 of NZ_JBYNSB010000001.1, read as the reverse complement.
GATATCAGCTCAATCCAAAACTACATTCCTGACAATATCAAGAGCCAATTTGATATGGTTGACGTGAATGTGTACCAGGAGAATATTTTCCACACTAAGTGTAAACTCCGCGAGTTCGACCTGAACAACTACCTATTCGGTTACACTAAGGACTCCTTGTCGCCTGAGGAAAGAGAAGAAATCACCGAGAGCCTCCAGGCAGAAATGGAAGAGATTGTTTCAGGGATGACACTCCATTCCGGCACAATGTTTGAGGATGAAGAAGAGAACGAGGATAATTAAAATAAATAACTCATAAAGAAAGCTGCGGGATATCTTTCCCGCAGCTTTAATATTTTTCATCCATCAGTCTTCAAATCTGAACAGGTCACTGGAGAGGTATCTTTCGCCAGTATCGCAGGCGATGCAAATGACTACCTCATCAGGCTTCAGCTGTTTTGCGACATTGATCGCTGCAAAGGCCGCCGCCCCTGATGAAGGGCCGACCAGGATGCCTTCTTCTTTCGCCAGTCTTCGCGCTGTTTCGTAGGCATCTTCATCCTCGATTTTATGGATTTTTTCATAAACGTCCTGATTAAGGATTTTAGGGATGAATCCTGGGCTTGTGCCTACGAGCTTATGCTTGCCTGGTTTCCCGCCGGAAAGAACCGGAGACCCTGCAGGCTCGACGACATGGACATGCAGATCTGGATATTCTTCCTTCAATGCCTCCCCTGTGCCAGTGATGGTGCCGCCAGTTCCTGCCGTTGCGACAAAAGCGCTCAGCGGCTTGTTCAATTCCTTCATGGCTTCGATGATCTCAAGTGCGGTTGTATGTCTGTGGGCATCTGGATTGGCGCCATTCTCAAACTGCATTGGCATGAAGCTGTTTGGAATCTCTTTTAAAAGCTCCTCTGCTTTCTTTATCGAGCCTGGCATCTTCTCATCGCCGGGAGTCAGCACAACCTCTGCTCCATACGCCTTCAGCAGGTTGATGCGCTCTTCCGTCATGGTATCTGGCATGACAAGAATTGCTTTATACCCTCTGGCTGCAGCATTCATAGCGAGACCGATCCCTGTATTGCCGCTCGTCGGCTCGATGATTGTTGCTCCGGGCTTCAATTTGCCTTCTTTTTCTGCTGTGATGATCATGTTGTAGGCTGCCCTGTCTTTTACACTCTTGCTAGGGTTGAAATATTCCAGTTTTAAATAGACTGAAGCGCCGCCTTCAGGGGCCAGGCGATTTAATTTTAAAATAGGGGTTTCTCCGATCAATGCAGCGATATCATTGACAACTTTCATGGCAAACAGCCTCCTTGCTGTGATGTTCCTACGTTAGTATTTACATAATGATGTTTTCACATTTCACGTATCGTGAATATTTAAATATAGGCAAATGAAAAATAATGTAAGCTTCTCTCTTATCATACAAAAATGAACTATTCCTATCAACTTGTAGGGATTAAAACAAATGAAGGAAAATCTGCCATTAGGACATGCCATTTGCTAAAATAAATGCAAGTGGACTCGGAAAGGATGCTGACCAATGGAAAACGCTCATTTTTTCTACGCAGTTCAATTGCCAGACGAGGTAAAAGAACAGCTCAAGGACCGGATCGAAAATCTGAAGGCGGAATTGCCTTTCAAAACATGGGTTCACCCGCAGGATCTACATATTACACTGGCCTTTCTCGGGAATGCTGACCAATCCAAATTAGAGGAATCCAGCAAGCTGATCCAATCAGCACTGACAAAACATTCTGGTTTTGAACTTGTCTTAGATCACCTGGGGATTTTTGGCCGAAAGGATTCACCAAGGATTTTCTGGGCAGGCGCTGAGGAATCATCCAGCTTGAAGAATGTAAGGGAGACGGTATTCTCCTCTTGTCTCAGTGCAGGCTTTGAATTGGAGACACGCCCGTTCAGCCCGCATATAACGCTGGCGAGAAAATGGACAGGCGAGGCACCATTTACATATCAAATGCTCGAAAGCATTAATCCTTTCCAGTCTGAAAAAATTAAATTTACTGCTGACAGAGTCGTTTTGTACAGGACTCATTTAGGGAAAAGTCCAAAATACGAACCAATTACCATATTCCCGCTTGCTTCTCATCCTGAAAATTAGGAGTAGCAGTGTTAAAAGGAAGGTTGCATATGGCACAATTAATCAAACTCCAGGACTACGTATCGCGTTATGCACAGGATATTTACCTCTACCCGGCAAGGTACGTGCGCCTCAAGAAAAAGCAATGGGCAGGCCTGAAGAATAAATGGGAAAATCCTGAGCCTCAACAACTGCCATCTGAAGGAATTAAGCAGCAGGCGGTGGATAAGTCCAACCCTTTTTTTCAAAAAATTAAAAGTATAGTCAGACAGCCTGAAACAATGGATTCAGAGCTTGATATGGCTCCTATGCCCTCTGAAGATGAGCAGGACAGCCTGATGGGACCGCTGGAACCGGAACAGCTGGGGAGGATAAAAACGGAAGATGATTTAAAGCATCATTTCCTGGACCAGCTGCTGCCGTTCCAGTTAAAGTGGGCAAGTTCAACTCTGACAGAAAGATCCTTCATCGGCAGGGAGTATGCCACAGATGCAACATTGAAGTTCCTGCTCCAGCGATTTCCTGATACCTTCCTCATTTTATACAAACCTATTTTCTTATTAAAAAAGGCACCAGTCGAGGCAGAAATCATCATGATTACACCAGCTGCTGCCATCTGCATTGCAATTTGCGAAGCTGAAAATGACTCGGTATTTGTAGGTTCCAAGGACCGTTTTTGGATAAAGAAAACGAAGGATCAGCAAATGAAAATCCTTAACCCGCTGATTGCGCTGGAGAGGACGGAGACAATCGTCAAGTCGCTATTCGATTTGCATGATGTCGAGCTCCCTGTACAGAAGCTGCTGATGAGCCGGAATGGCTATTTTGATTATCCGCAGCCTCCATATGGTGTCCAGTTTATTGAAAAAAGAAATTTCAATGAATGGTTTACGGTACAAAGAGGAATGAAATCCCCATTGAAGCATATGCAATTAAAAGCGGCACAGGTTCTATTGCAATATTGCCAGACAACTTCGGTCAGAAGGCTTTGAGTGGGAGAATAGACCAAAAAACGAAAATTAAGAAGGTCGATTAAATGGAGCCAATCTATTTTATAGTGAATCCCCATGCTAAAAATGGGAGCTGCAGGGAGATTTGGAGAAACATAGAGAAGAGTGTGAGTATCAGTAAAATCAGTTTCCTGGCTTTTTTTACCGAATATCCCGGACACGCAAGAGAGATTGCGTCCTCGCTTGCCAGGAAATCCAATGGCAAAACCGCGGTTATTGTTGCAGTTGGCGGAGACGGGACGCTTCATGAGGTCGTGAACGGTGTGGCAGGTTTTCACCACGTTACAATCGGCTTTATCCCTGGCGGCTCGGGGAATGATTTCTCCAGAGGGTTTGCGATTCCAAAGAAGCCTGCCGAAGCCCTTCAATTATTGGCGAAAAATATTCGCCAGCCCGGCCATCCCATTGATCTCGGGAAAATTCAGCACAATGAATTACAGGAAACATACTTTATGAATAATATGGGTGTAGGCTTCGATGCTGTTGTGGCAAAAGAGGCAAATGAATCGGAAATGAAACGGCTCCTTAATCGGTTTTCTTTGGGAAGGCTGGTCTATGTATACATCCTGATCAAGAAATTATTGACATATAGAGTCACTCCCGTCGAATTGACGGTGGACGGGATAGTATACAAATACGATGCAGCCTGGTTTGTAACCGTTTCGAATCAGCCATATTATGGGGGAGGCATGAAAATTGCTCCTGCTGCCCTGGCTCACGATGGCCTTCTTGATGTAACAGTTGTCCATAATATATCAAGATGGAAGCTTCTGATGATTTTCATCAGTGTGTTTTGGGGGAAACATACATCATTCAAGGAAGTCGAACAATTTACCGGGAAGTCCATTACAATCAACACCAAGCAAGATGTTCCGGCCCACGCAGATGGGGAAGTGATTGGATTTGCACCACTGAATATCCAGGCGTGTCCAGATGCATTGACTATTTTTTCAGGGACCGGCATTACAGGGCATACCGAGGAGTTGAAAATAGATGATTGCCATTGACCGAAAGTTTAACGCCTATCTCGATCGAATCCACAATATTACTATATTGCTGCCATATTCTTATTTTGAAGGTTCCGCAAAGGAGTTCCGTATAAAGGGAGAAGGCGTAGATTTGCCATTGGCAATTGAAGAAAAGGTTTTTCTTGAGCACGATGTGAAGTACTTTTGTTCTGTCAGCATTGAATTGGAAATAGGCAGACAGTATACAATTTCCGACGACCACGGCGGAGAAACGGATCTGCAAATAGGCGCTGTCATCCGTACCGAAGAATTTGACTCAATGTTTTTTTACAGCGGAAAAGACCTTGGAGTGTCCTATTCTTCAGGGAGTTCGGTATTCAATCTTTGGGCTCCCACTGCTTCAAAGGTGAAATTAAAGCTGTTCAAAGATGAAGAAAGCAGCCATGAGCTTATCTCGATGAAACGGATGGATAAAGGCGTCTGGAGTGTAGAGGTGGATCGTGACCTGGAATTATACCGCTATACTTTCCTGGTATGCATTAACCTAGAATGGCGGGAGGCTGTCGACCCATATGCAGTCGCTTTGACTGTGAATGGAGAATATGGCGTGATTATTGACCATGTGAAAACCGTTGTTCCTAAGGCGGTTCTTCCGGAATTCAGCTCGCCGACGGATGCTGTCATATACGAGACCCACATCAGGGATTTGACGATTCATCCAAATAGCGGAGCAAGCAATAAGGGGTTGTATCTTGGCGCAGCTGAAACCGGAACCGTCAGCAAGAAGGGGATTCCAACTGCCCTTTCATATATTAAAAGCCTTGGCGTCACTCACATAGAATTCCTTCCTTTCCATGATTATGAGGAGGTAGACGAGCTTGACCGCTGGAGTTCCTACAACTGGGGCTATAACCCTGTCCATTTCAATGCACCTGAAGGCAGCTATGCGACCAGGCCTGAAGATCCTTATTGCCGGATTAGAGAACTGAAGCAGCTGATTTCAGCCGTACATGGCGAGAAGCTTAGAATCATCATGGATGTTGTTTACAATCATGTGTATGTGCGTGAGGATTCTCCGTTTGAAAAAATCGTGCCAGGATACTATTTCCGCCATAATGAACATGGACTTCCTTCCAATGGAACAGGGGTCGGGAATGATTTTGCCTCAGAAAGGCTGATGGCGAGGAAATTCATTGTTGATTCAGTTCTGTACTGGCTTAAAGAATATGACATAGATGGTTTCCGCTTCGATTTGATGGGGATTTTGGATGTGGAAACAATGGACGCTGTCAGGAGGGCTGTGAATGAAATCGACAGCAGCATCCTGATTATCGGCGAAGGCTGGGACCTTAATACACCGCTTCCTCCTGACCAAAAAGCGAATATCGCGAATCAGGCTAAGCTGCCAAGGATTGGACAGTTCAATGACTGGTTCCGCGACTCCATTAAGGGAAGCACCTTTAATATTTATGATAAGGGCTATGCTTTGGGCAATGAACGGTATCTTGAAGCGGCAAAGCAAGTCTTCGCCGGAAGTGCCGGCATAGGCAAACGCAGGAATGGTTTATTCCTCCAGCCAACGCAATCCGTCAACTACATTGAATCCCATGACAATCATACCTTATGGGATAAGCTGAAGATTTCAGAACCGGATGAAGATGAGGTCATTTTGAAAAAGAAGCACAGGCTGGCAACCTCGATGGTGATTCTCTCACAGGGAATTCCATTCCTCCACAGTGGCCAGGAGTTTTTTCGGACGAAAAAAGGGAGCGGAAACAGCTACCGTTCTCCGGATGATGTGAATTGGATGGACTGGGACCGCCGGGATGAAAATCTGGATAATGTCGAGTACATCAAAGGACTCATCCAAATCCGCAAAGAAAATGCAGCGTTCCGGTTCCCTGACAGTGAACAAATACGGCAGCATATAGCCTTTTTGGCAGTGCAGTCACCACTGACTGGGTATTCATTGCACGATGTCAGCCATCTTGGAGAATGGGGGGGAATAGTGGTATTTTTCAACCCTTCCCAGTCACAGCAGCTTGTGCAGCTGCCGGAAGATGCAAGATGGAATGTTCTTGCCGACCATGAAAAAGCAATGGCAGAACCAATCAGGCATATTGAAGGAGATCAAGTATTATTGGAGCCCTGGTCACTTATGGTGATGGCGAAGTAACAGACGTCTTGGGTATTAAACCGCATCGAATGCTGTTTGCATATCAATCGTTTCGTGCGGCTTGGTGAAGGATTTACTTCTGATAACTTTTTCACAATATTAAATTGAGGCGGATGGGGTTGACGAAGGAAGCCTCTGGAGATAAAATTTATAAGATAGCTATTGTATGTATTTTTCTATCAATAGCTGTCTTTTTATTTCCGATATAAGAACAGCAGTGAATTTATATTTGATAGATACATTTCCGGTTTTTTAGCATAATGGAAATAGTGATAAATTGAAGGTGACTAACTTTGGAACATTTATTTGGACAGGATTGGGAAATCGTTCCGGCTGGCGGCGCAACAGGTGCTGCTTATTTTGCACAGCATGATGAACAAAGGCTGTTTTTAAAACGTAATTCGTCCCCTTTTCTTGCTGTACTCTCCGCAGAAGGAATCGTACCCAAGCTTGTTTGGACAAAAAGGTTAGAAAACGGAGATGTCATAACTGCGCAGCAATGGATGAACGGAAGGGAGCTTAAGCCTGGCGACATGAATGACGATCGGGTGGCAAAGCTTTTGAAGAAGATCCATGCTTCAGACCCCTTGCTTGGAATGCTGACGAGGCTTGGAAAAAGCCCGTTGCAGCCAGAAATGATCCTGGATGCATTGAATAATGAGCTGGATAAAGAACTATGGGGAAAGCCGGCTGTGAAGGAAGCAATGAAATTTCTTGCTGAAAATGTAGGGAATGTTGATCATCATGAGAAGGTTGTCTGCCATTGTGATGTAAACCATAACAACTGGCTGCTTACGGAAGACAACCAGTTGTATTTAATCGACTGGGACGGCGCAATGATTGCTGATCCCGCCATTGATCTCGGGCTTCTGTTATACTCCTACATACCAGAAGAAGCATGGGAAAGCTGGCTTGAAATGTATGGCATCAGCCTCACTGAAAATCTTAGGCAAAGGATGAAGTGGTATGCGTTTGCGCAATCGCTTTCGTCTATCCAATGGCATAAGAATCAAAACCGGATTCCAGAAATGGAAAAATGGATTGAATTTTTAAAAGCACTTTTTTAATTTTTTCAAAATATATTTATTTCCGCATAGAGGTGTCCAGCTCAAGCGTCTAGCCCCTCGGGTCATAAGCCGACCCATGATGAATATTCGAAGAAGCTAGTTGCTCCCACGGCTACCGCCGCGTCGCAAGGCAGCCATGAAGTTTATTCGGGGTAGTTGCCTGGCTGGGGAACTGCGTCCTCGCGGTTCGTCTTATGCCTGTCGGACTTGCCCAGGATGGGCTGACGTCGACGTTGCCACAGGACGTGGCGTTGTTAGTCGACGTTCCTTTAAAACAAGACGCTTCCGCTTTTTTTATGAAAACTGTCCGATATCATCTACCCATTGGGATAATTGCCCCTGATTTGTCTGGATATGCTCCTCCAAATCAGAAGCGTTGATTCCGTTTTGGCTGTAGTGATAGATGTCCTGGAGAATGGACTTAATATTTCCGTCAACATTTGTGTTGACCATCAACGATTTAATGAGACGTTCCAATTGCTGATACTCCGCAACCGAACCGCAGCAGTCAGTCTGCTGGTTGCTTAATATATCCTTTAATAAATTTACCTGGTCATGGTGGCTTAACGGCACACTGATCACCCTTTCATCTTAAAAGGAATTCACCTTTATAGTGTGGATTCCTTTTTGTGTTTATACATGTTTTCGATTTAAAACAGCTGCTGGAAGCGCATTACTTGTTTGTAATGAGTGGGAGCTTGAGGCAGTTCGCAAGCGTTTTGCGGAATGAATTATCTTTATGATCTAGCCAAAACAATTCCTCAGCGTTTATCGCGAATGAATTGTCTTGGAGAGGCCTCTTATAACAATTCAATGGTGGTTTTTGTGATTGAATTGTCTTGGAGAGGCCTCTTATAACAATTCACCGGCGTTTTTTGGGAATGAATTGTCTTGGAGCTGCCTCTTATAACAATTCAATGATGGTTTTTGCGAATGAATTGTCTTGGAGCTGCCTCTTATAACAATTCACCGGCTTTTTTTGGGAATGAATTGTCTTGGAGAGGCCTCTTATAACAATTCAATGGTGGTTTTTGCGAATGAATTGTCTTGGAGCTGCCTCTTATAACAATTCAATGATGGTTTTTGTGATTGAATTGTCTTGGAGCTGCCTCTTATAACAATTCACCGGCGTTTTTTGGGAATGAATTGTCTTGGAGCTGCCTCTTGAAACAATTCACCGGCGTTTTTGTGAATGAATTGTCTTGGAGCTGCCTCTGATAACAATTCACCGGCGTTTTTGGGAATGAATTGTCTTGGGGAGGCCTCTTATAACAATTCATCAGCGGATTTTATTATTGGATGGAGATAAATTTCACCTTGAAAACATATGGGTTGCATGATATCGTTTGAAACGAATGAAACTAGTACAGAGGTGTAACGATGAGATTAAGAAATAAGCCTTGGGCAAAAGATAAATTGCAGCAATACTCCAATTATGTCATTCAGGAGCCTGAATCGTTCCGCGGAAAATGGGGAGAGGCATTCGAAAAGGACCAGCCGCTCCACATTGAAATCGGAACAGGCAAGGGACAGTTCATTACAGGAATGGCAAAAGCGAATCCTGACATTAATTACATCGGCATCGAGCTGCAGGAAAGCGTCATTGTCAGCGCGCTTGACCGCTTAATCGAAGCAGAGCTGCCAAACGTTAAGCTGATGAATGTAAATGGAGCAGAGCTTGTTAAATATTTTGAAAGCGGCGATGTCAGCCGGGTATATTTGAACTTCTCCGATCCATGGCCTAAAACACGCCATGAAAAGCGACGTCTGACTTTCAACTCCTTCCTTGAAGTATATGAAGCAATCCTGATCAAGAATGGGGAAATCCACTTCAAAACAGATAACCAGGGATTGTTTGAATACTCGCTTGTCAGCTTCTCTCACTATGGGATGCTGCTTAAATATGTAAGCCTGGATCTCCATAACAGCGATTATGAAGGCAATATCATGACGGAGTACGAAGAGAAATTCTCCTCAAGAGGCAGCCGGATTTACCGCTGTGAAGTACAATTCCAATCTGAAAAATAAACTGAGCCGGCCAATAATTTTGGCCGGTTTTTTGAATTCTGTAAAAACGAGGCAAAATCATTCATCCAAAGCTGAATTATTTAAAAATTAAAAAATCAAATGGTACAATGGACGAGGTAATGTTGATTATGCAAATTAAAAGGGGGATGGCAATGGAAAAGCTGGAATTGAAGAATATTGCGCTTACATGGCTAAACGGCGGAGTCACACATCTTGATGGCGGTGCCATGTTCGGGGTAGTGCCAAAACCGCTCTGGTCCCGAAAGTATGAAGTAAATGATAAGAACCAAATTGAGCTAAGAACAGATCCCATCCTGTTCAAGGCAGCCGGGAAAGTTTTTCTCATTGAAAGTGGAATGGGAAATGGAAAGCTGAATGACAAACAAAAGCGCAATTTTGGCGTCCTCGAAGAATCCGGTCTTGAATCAGATCTGAATAAATTAGGCCTTAAGCCAGGAGATATCGATTACGTGTTGATGACGCATATGCATTTCGATCATGCCTGCGGACTGACAAAGGTGGCTGATGGAGAGACTGTCTCTGTATTTCCAAATGCTAAAATCATTACATCCCAGGTAGAATGGGATGAGATGCGGCATCCTAATATCCGTTCAAAAAGTACATACTGGAAAGAGAACTGGCAGGGAATTGAAACTCAGGTAGAGGCTTTCGAAAAAGAATGGACTTTTGGTCCAATTAAAATGGTGCACACTGGCGGGCATAGTGATGGACATAGCATCATCATCATTGAGGATGAAGATGTGACGGTTGTCCATATGGCTGACATCATGCCGACGCATGCCCACCAAAATCCGCTCTGGGTCATGGCATATGATGATTATCCGATGGATTCTATTTTTGCCAAGGAAAAATGGCTTGAATATGGGATCAGCAGGAAAGCATGGTTTACTTTTTACCATGATGCGGTATATCGTGCCATCAAGCTTGATGACGAAGGCAAAATCCAAGAAGCTGTTGAACGAAAAAAATAGACCTGCATCAGCAGGTCTTAATTTAAAGGGTATGCATCCAGGATCGCGCCGGTTGCAGCATCAGCGATAAATTCATATTGCTCGACTTTCCCGTCAGCATTGCGCGAGATTCCGCCCTTGTATACCTGGTATTCAATTGGGTGTTTTGAATATGGCTCTGCGGTCATATTAATCCATGAACCGCTGATTGGACCTGATTTTTTAAAAGCTGCTTTTGCCTGCTGCAGTACTTTGTCAGCAGAAACTGTTTCTTTTTGAGCAGCAAGTTCCCTGACAGCATAAGCGCCCGCCAGCCCGGCACCGACGCCAATTAAGAAGGTTTTCCAATTCATGATCACGGACCTCCAAGCATAAATTTCAGTTAACTCCATCATATCAAATCAGCAGGACGGAGCAAAGCGATAATAAATGCAGAAGGAGAAAGACTAAGTACGATTATCTGGATTTGCATTTTACTTGTTCTTTTAGACAGGCTATATAAGGATTGGAACTATTTTAATAAATCCTGTTGATTGAGGTGCTGGAGCGTAAATCAACAGATTTTTTTAACATAGCCATAATAAAAAATAGCTGTTTTAGCAGAGATTGTTGCTTTTCACTAATATTGAATTATGATCCTGTTGATTGTGGTGGAAGGCGCGCAGACTCCTTCGGGATATAGCGGGCAGGTGAGACCCCGCAGAAGCGAAGCGACGAGGAGGCTCACCGCACGCCCCAAGAAGAATTTGCTTATGAAAAAGCCGGCATTTGGGCTTTTTCATAATTCTTCAGAGGAAAGCGAAGCGCCTGGAACGAAAATCAACAGATATTTATTACAAAACCCTATACAAAGCATTATAAGGTTCCCTTTTAAGAAAAGAGAGTCTTATTACAGACTATATTAAAAGTAACAAAGTTATAGAAAAGAGCCTGAAAAATAGATAAATACTGGCGTGGATAACCGATAATCTGTAAAATACTTTATATACATAATCTTTAGGAAATCTAAATTTTTTTAAAAGGAGCAGAATGATGAACGAGCAAACATTAAGCCTTTTCAAGACATTGACTGAATTGCCTGGTGCACCGGGTAATGAGCATGCTGTCCGCAGCTTTATGCGCGAACAGCTGGGACAATATTCTGATGAACTGATCCAGGATAAGCTCGGAAGTGTATTCGGAGTGAAAAAGGGTGACCTGAACGGCCCGAAAATCATGGTTGCGGGACATATGGACGAAGTAGGGTTCATGGTCACTTCTATCACAAAGAACGGGATGATCAGATTCCAGACGCTGGGTGGATGGTGGAGCCAGGTGCTGTTGGCACAGCGCGTCCAGATCATTACGAAAAATGGGCCTGTAACTGGTGTAATCGGTTCGATTCCTCCGCACCTGCTGGATGAATCAAAGCGCAACAAGCCGATGGAAATCAAGAATATGCTGATTGATATCGGAGCAGATGATAAGGAAGATGCAATCAGGATTGGCATCAAACCGGGACAGCAAATCTTGCCGATTTGTCCTTTCACACCGATGGCCAACGAGAAGAAAATTCTTGCGAAGGCATGGGATAACCGTTATGGCTGCGGGCTGGCGATTGAATTATTGAAGGAAACAAAGGATATCCAGCTTCCAAACATGCTATATTCAGGCGCTACTGTCCAGGAAGAAGTAGGCCTAAGAGGTGCACAGACAGCAGCGAACATGATTGATCCGGACATTTTCTTTGCTCTGGATGCAAGTCCTGCTAATGATATGTCAGGGGATAAGAATGAATTCGGCCAGCTTGGCAAAGGGACATTGTTAAGGATTCTGGACCGTTCAATGGTTACCCACCGCGGCATGAGAGAGTTCATTCTCGATATGGCTGAAACGCATAATATCCCTTATCAATATTTCGTTTCCCAGGGCGGCACTGATGCCGGAAGAGTCCATACTTCAAATGAAGGCATTCCAAGTGCGGTTATTGGCATTTGTTCCCGTTATATCCATACAGCGGCATCGATGATTCATGTCGATGACTATGCTGCAGCAAAAGAATTGCTCGTGAAGCTGGTCAAGGCATGCGATAAGACGACTGTGGAAACTATTAAAAGCAATAGCTAATAACAGAGGGGGCAGCTTAAAACTGCCTCTTTTTTATGGAAAAGAAGGGAAGGGAAATACCATCATGAGAATAGCAATTGGTTCAAAAAATCCTGCAAAAATTACAGCAGTTAAAGAGGCTTTTAAAGATCAACAGGTGGAATTTGTAGCAGTAGATGCTGATTCGGGGGTGAGTGCTCAGCCAATGTCTGACGAGGAAACGGTCCAGGGGGCAGTCAACCGGGCACTTGCTGCCGCTGAAAAGGCCGGAGCGGATATTGGAATTGGACTGGAGGGAGGTGTCCAGCCAACAGCCCATGGCTTGATGCTCTGCAATTGGGGAGCACTTGCTGTGAACGGAATGGAACCAATCATTGCCGGAGGTGCGAGGCTGCCGCTGCCGGAGGAGGTCGCAGAAAAAGTATTAGCAGGAACAGAGTTGGGCCCAGTCATGGATGAATACGCCAGGAAACAAAATGTCCGGAAAAACGAAGGCGCAGTAGGCGTGTTTACCAATGGACAAGTGAACCGCAGCGAGATGTTCACACACGTCATGAAGCTGCTCGCAGGCCAATACGAATATAAAGCAAGAAATAACTGAATACTTTAGTACTTTAAAGCACCGGGGGTCTGACCCCCGGCGCTTTAAAGTGGTGAAGGAATCGACAAATTTCAGAAAAATAGTATATTTTCCAACATTTTTTGCTGTACAAGCCTTGTCACTTAATTACCAAGAAAGGTATGATAGAAAAGGAGTGGTTGAGTCCTTGGCAAGGAGGAAAATAGTATGATAAATTTCATTAGGTCATTTGGGCTTGTTATAATAGGAGTTTTTCTGCTTAGTGCTTGTTCCTCCTCATTTTCTGAAGATAAAGAGAAAGCGAATGAGGCAGTAAAAAATGTTTTTGAAGCGAAAGCGGAAACTGCTAATAATAGTACAAAAGACATAGATTATCATCTCCCTTTCGGAGTGGAAATAAAAGAGGAAAAACCTAATAATATCTTGCTTAAGAATAATTCGCGCACTTATATCCTTTTCTATAATCAGCATGAAAAGGCGGACAGCAAAGTAGTTTATGAGTCTACAATGAAGCAGCAAAAAGAGTGGGACGCCAATGAAACATATAATGATAATGGCGAGTTCGGCTATATGCTCGTCAAGAAGCTAAAGGAAGATCACTATCAGCTGATTGTGGGAATCGGCGGTGTCAAGCTCACTACCGAAACAGATGATATCCAAAAAGATGCTGCAACGATGATGACAATCGCCAACTCAGTAAATATAAAGTAAACGCCTCCTTTGTGATGGCGTTTTTTTGTAGATCTAATATGTCGTGCGCAGGCTTCCAGTGGTATCATAACCATTATATGACAGAACGGATTATTTCCTTTTTTGGATGCACATGTTTACAATAAAGGTATCTAATTGTATTCTTTCAGGAGGAAAAGCCATGAGAAACTTAGAATCAATGGAACAGTTTGAAGCGTTGAAAAACGATGGGAAACATATATTTTTATTCACAGCCGGCTGGTGCCCTGATTGCCGGGTAATCGAGCCTGTGCTGCCAGAAATCGAAACTAAATACAACGAGTATCAATTCGTGTCAGTCGATCGGGACGACTTCCTTGATCTCTGCATTCAGCTTGATGTTTTTGGAATTCCTAGCTTCATTGCATTTGAAAACGGAAAAGAACTTGGCCGTTTTGTCAGCAAGAACAGAAAGACCCAGCAGGAAATCGAGAACTTTATTGAAGGATTGGCATAATCTGTTCCCTCCATCTTTGAGGTGGAGGGAACTTTCATGTAAAATGTAGAGATATTCCTAAGGACATGGAGGGATAACGTGGATAGCAGAAAAATGCGTAAAGAGCTGGAAGAGCGCTTGCAGCATCATGATCGGTCATTCACCTATGATCGTGAAAAGGACCAGCTCAGAATTGAAAATATACATACAGGGCGTGGAATCACAATTGCATTGCCTGGTATTATAGCTAAATGGCATGAACGAAAAGAAAAAGCGATAGATGAAGTCGTCTATTATGTAACAGAAGGTCTGCAGGCAATGGAAAGCAAGCTAGAGCTGTCTGGCAAGGAGAAGAATATTTTCCCTGTCATACGTTCAACGTCTTTCCCTGCGGAAGCGGAAGAGGGTGTTCCGTTTCTTTATGATGGCCATACAGCCGAAACAAGAATCTATTATGCACTCGATCTTGGCAGCACATACAGGCTGGTTGATTCTAAGCTGCTCAACAAAGAAGGCTGGTCAGAAAAGCAGGTAAGGGAAACTGCTTTGTTTAATGTCCGCTCGCTGTCTGTTGATGTAAAGGAAGACCGTGTTGCTGGCAATACCTTTTATTTTTTAAATAAGAACGATGGGTACGATGCCAGCAGAATCTTGAACACAAGCTTCCTGAATGAAATGAAAAAGAGGATGAAAGGCACAATGGCGGTCGCAGTACCGCATCAGGATGTCCTGATCATAGCGGATGTTGAAAATAACACCGGATATGATATCCTCGCCCAGATGACGATGAGCTTTTTTGCGAGTGGCAGGGTTCCTATTACAGCACTTTCCTTCCTATATGAAAATGGAGAATTGGAGCCGATCTTCATTATGGGTAAGACAAAAAAAGATTAAAAAGCAAAAGCCCGGATTTGTACGGGCTTTTTCATTTAATCTTGATCCCCGTCAAAATTGGAATAGTTGTTCTGCTCGTTACTGCCTTCATTACGTCCTGGACGCTTTGAAGCAATGAATCGCGCTGGATAATAAATCTCATTTTTTAAGCCTCCGATATGCGGTTTTTAAATTGGATATAAGTCCCCCGAATCGACAGCTTACGAATAGCGCTTTAATTAGATGACCCGGTTTCATACAGGTTATTTCCTTAATGTTCATGGGTTGTAAGGTATTGTAAATATGTGAGCCGAAAGTTCATTTTATAAATGGGCTCAGCCTCGTAAAAAATGCTCATTCTTTCATTTTATCTCGAAAAAAACGAATTAACTGTTAAAATAATAATGAAATGCGAAAGAAAGAGTGATTTAAATTGAGTTGGATTAAAAAGATCTTAAAAAAATTCCAAACTGAACATGACGAAGAATTTGATGATATTAAAGCTGAACCAAAGAAGATACTTAAGCAGGAAAGTAATCAAAAGAAGGATTTAGAAGCCAGAGTGCTATATCAATATCCGAAAGGACAATTTCGTTTCCCGTTAATACCGGATGAGGGTACAGCTCCACCAAGGCCACAAGTAAAAAAGAAACGAGAAGAACCTGGACATCCAGGGAAGGAAGTTAAGCCTTTAATCAAGGAAAAGGGACCTTTGAACATAACGAACAGGCCTCAGCCTGTTAAGCATCCCACCATTATAAAAACGCAACAGCCGGTAAAAGACAATTCCCAAGTAAGTAAACCTGAACCCATTAAGGAGCAGGGCGGGAAGTTCAAGTATGACATTCGGAAGGACATCGGATCCAAATCCAGGCAGCCTTTCAGGCCAACGGAAATCCCTTCACCGATCTATGCTTATAACAGACCGCCGCAAAGAAAAAAGCAAGAGACCTTAATGGAAGAAATCGAATACGAATTAACTGGCTTTGAACCAATGCAGGAAAATGAAGAAATTAACGTGGTCCATAATGAAGATGCTGGACCGGCGCCTGAGGACTCGCCTCCTCTCTATGAATCAGAGAAAGTATCAGGTTACATAAAGGAAGAGCTGCCAGCGTCCAATGATTATAGCAATGCTCGAGTACCCGAAGAGTCTATTGATAAAGAACAATTTGATTTAGAAACCGAAGCGTTAAATCAGATTTTTGAGGCGGACCTGGATATTGAAGCGGCTGAAAAAAGTGAGACAGAGGCAGCTATGGGAGTTGGACTTGAAACAAATCACGAATTGGCGGAAGCTGTGGAAGAACAACGTGATAATGACCTGATAAAAGAAACAGAAGAATTGAAATCAAACTATGAAACAGCAGTTATCGACCTTTCTGCGGAAATCGAATCTGATTCTTATGCTGAGATTGAAACAGAATCAGCAGCAGAAATAGAAACAAAAGCCATAATAGAATTAGAAACAGAAACAGCAGCAGAACCAGAAATAGAAACAAAAGCCCTAATAGAAACAGAAACGAACTTACCTGACGCCGTCCAAAATGCAGGTGAAGTGAGTGATGAAGTTCAAGAAAAGCCGGATCAGCCAATCATTGTTGCTGAAGAAAAAGATTCAGCGGGAGAAGCGGCGGGTCATAACGCTGAAGTTGTTGAACGCCCTAAGAGACAGCTCCCTTTCAATGTCCTCATGCTGAAGCAGGACAAGAAAAAGTGGGAAGAGCGGAACACGTCGAAATATCCTTCCTTTATGACTCAAGGAAACAGGGATAATGTGTCGGAGCGAGCTCCACAGAGGAGACCTGTTCAGGACCAGGCGGATACAAGCAAACCGGTTAGCCAGGAAGCTGGAACAGAAAGCAATGGGCCAAGTGAGAATATTGCTGTTCAAGAAGAGCAGAGTTCACGTACTGAGGAAGTAACGACACCTGCAAATTCTATGGAAAATACTCACCCACCAGTAATGAATGAAAATGCTGACATAGAATCATCAACCAGACAGCCATCATCATTAGCAGATCAGCAACAAAATGCCTCCATGCCTGAAAGACAGTCCGAAGTTGTTTCTCAGCAGCCAGCGCAAACCGAATCGTTTATGCCGATGAACGGACAGCCAGGATCAAACAGCAATCATTCTGCAGAAAAGGAAATTGCTATTACTGCTGTTCCGCAGGAAGAACTGTTTTCAGGAGATTACGAGTTTCCAAGGCTTGATTTGTTGAATCCTCCGGTTTTCAAGGAAGCGGATCCTGAGTGGCTTGCCGAACGGGAGCAAATGCTAAATGAGACTCTGAGGAATTTCAATGTTGGTGCAAAGGTTGTTAACGTGACCCAGGGACCTTCCGTGACCCGGTTTGAGGTTCAGCCTGAGCCAGGTGTAAAAGTCAATAAAATCACGAATTTATCCGATGACATCAAACTGAGCCTGGCTGCGAAGGATATCCGGATTGAGGCGCCTATTCCCGGCAAGCATACGATCGGAATTGAGGTGCCAAACCATACAAGCAGGCCGGTATTATTGAGTGAAATTTTACAGGGTGATCTATTCATGGAGCATGAATCACCGCTGGCAGTAGCGCTTGGTTTGGACATCGCCGGAAATCCGATCATCACTGACCTGAAAAAAATGCCGCATGGCCTGATTGCTGGTGCAACAGGATCCGGTAAAAGTGTATGTATCAATACTATGCTTGTCAGCCTTCTATACAAAGCACATCCTGACGATGTGAAGCTATTGCTTATAGACCCGAAAATGGTGGAATTGGCGCCATACAATAATATTCCTCACCTGGTCAGCCCGGTCATTACTGATGTTAAGGCAGCAACAGCCTCGCTGAAATGGGCAGTCGAGGAAATGGAGCGGAGATACGAGCTGTTCGCGCATACTGGCGTGCGGGATATCGGCAGGTTTAATGAACTCGCCATTAAGCACCGCAGATTCACGGAAAAGCTGCCGTATATCGTCATTGTCATCGATGAGCTAGCAGACCTGATGATGATGGCTCCAGCGGATGTGGAAGAAGCGATCTGCCGGATCGCGCAAAAGGCCCGCGCCTGTGGAATCCATTTGATCATTGCGACACAGCGCCCATCTGTTGATGTCATCACAGGCCTGATTAAAGCGAATGTGCCGACAAGGATTGCGTTCTCTGTATCCTCACAGATCGATTCACGGACGATCATTGACATTAGCGGTGCTGAGAAGCTGCTTGGCCGCGGCGATATGCTTTTCCTTGAAAATGGATCCTCAAAGCCTTTCCGCTTGCAGGGAACTTTTGTGACAGATAATGAGATTGATGATATAGTGGCTTTTGCAAGAGACCAGCGTGCCCCTAAATTTCTGTTTGAGCAGGAAGAGCTATTGAAGAAGGCGCAGATTACTGAAGATGAGGACGAGCTATTTTACGAAGCCTGTGAGTTTGTCGTCGAACAGGGCGGTGCTTCTACTTCTAGTGTTCAGCGTCGCTTCAAAATTGGTTATAACCGGGCAGCAAGGCTAATTGAGATGATGGAACAGCAAGGCTTCATATCTGAAGGGCGGGGCAGCAAGCCGCGTGATGTCCTGATTACCGCAGCTGATCTGGAGTCTCTTCAGGATACTAGTACATTTAATTAATTAGTGGTATTCTTTATGTGCATATTCTTATAATAAGAATAGTGAGCTTAAGCCCGCTTAGGGTTCAGATTGAAGGAGCTTTTGGATGAAAGAAATAGAATTGAAAATGCAGGGGAAAATCAGCCGCCTGACCAATCATACTTTCAAATTTGATGAAAGGATCAGGGATGGCTGGTTTTCGGCCGTGTATTTTCTTAAGACTAGAGAGCTTGTAAAGAAATATCATGAAGAGAATATCGTGACTATGCAGTTTTTCCAAAAGGATGAGGCAGTGCTCTGCGGGACTGATGAAGTCATCGCTCTTGTGCAGACATTCGCTGACAATCCTGAGGAGCTGGAAATCTATTCTCTGAAGGACGGGGATAAAATCGCCCCGTTCGAAACCGTTTTGACGATTACAGGTCCATACCAGCATTTCGGTTACCTTGAGGGGATCATCGATGGAATCCTGGCAAGAAGGACTTCTGTTGCGACGAATGTATACAATGTTGTTAAGGCAGCCAGTTATTCTGGAAAACAAAAAACTGTCATTTTCATGGGAGACCGGGATGACCATTACACCACTCAAGCCGGAGATGGGTATGCAGCATACATAGGCGGTGCGACTGCCCAGGCAACACACGCGATGAACGAATGGTGGGGGAAACAGGGAATGGGCACGATGCCGCATGCTATGATCCAGCTTTTCAATGGAGATATTGTTGCTGCGACACAAGCCTATCATGAGACCTTTCCGAATGATGATTTGATTGCTTTAGTCGATTATAATAATGATGCGGTTACGGATTCTTTAAGAGTCGCAAGAGAGTTTGGCGAAAAGCTCAAAGGAGTCAGAGTGGATACATCACGTACGATGATTGACCAATATTTCCTGCGCAACCAGCATCTCCTGGGCACCTTCGATCCGCGCGGGGTTAATGCTGAGCTGATTTTCGCACTGAGGAAAGCATTGGATGATGAAGGCTATAGCCACGTGAAAATTGTAGTGAGCGGCGGCTTTAGCGAACAAAGAATTCTCGATTTCGAAAAGCATGATGTGCCGGTAGATATGTACGGCGTCGGCGGCAGCCTGTTAAAATTGTCAATCGGTTTTACAGGAGATAATGTCATGCTTGATGGAAAACACCAGGCAAAATCGGGGAGGAAGTTCAGGCCGAACCCTCGTCTTGAAAAAGTTGAATTGTAACTGTAACTTTGGATTAAGATTGTTTTAAAAAGTATGAATTAGGGAAAATGTACAGTTATGCAGGAATATGATTAATCGTGCATTATGATATTCATACAAAATGATGTTATAATGATTCAATACATGAAAACAGATAGATTAAAGTTAACCCCTGTGTTTCGTTGCAGCTGCTTTTATGGCTTTTTTAGGCCCATCCAGCACAATGAGCAAAACAGGATATCTGTCATATACTGTGTTACATACAGACGTTGTTGGAGGTTCTTTATATGACTATTTACCATTTTGTAGGTATAAAGGGGTCTGGAATGAGTGCGTTAGCTCAAGTTCTCCATGATATGGACTATCAGGTGCAGGGCTCCGATTATGACAAGCACTTTTTTACCCAAGTGGCCCTTGAGAAATCCGGAATAAAGATCCTTCCGTTTAATAAGGAAAATATACAGCCTGGAATGACGATCATTGCGGGCAATGCTTACCCTGATACGCATGAGGAAATCCAGGAGGCAATGAAGCATGGACTTCCAATTATCAGATATCACAGATTCCTTGGAGACTTCATGCAGAATTTCACAAGTGTGGCGATTACCGGAGCACATGGCAAGACGTCGACGACAGGCCTGCTTGCGCATGTCATGAGAGGCGCCAAGCCTACGTCCTTCCTGATTGGCGATGGAACTGGGAAGGGTGACAGGGAAGCACAATACTTTGTATTCGAAGCTTGTGAATATCGCCGCCATTTTCTTTCCTATTTTCCGGACTATGCAATCATGACAAATATTGATTTTGACCACCCGGATTATTTTGCCAACATTGACGATGTGTTCTCTGCTTTCCAGGAGATGTCATGGCAGGTTAAAAAGGGTATTTTCGCATGCGGCGACGATGAACAGCTGCAGAAAATCCAGGCAAAGGTGCCTGTAGTGTTTTACGGCTTTGGAGAACAAAATGATTTCCAGGCAAGGAATATAATTAAATCAACAACTGGGACTACCTTTGATGTTTTTGTGAGGAATACATTCTATGATACATTCACGATTCCGGCATTCGGTGACCATAATGTTTTGAATTCACTGGCGGTCATTGCCCTCTGCCACTATGAAAACATTGAGTCGAAGGTGATTCAGGAACAGCTGGAAAGCTTTGAAGGTGTGAAGAGAAGGTTCTCCGAAAAGAAGGTTGGAAACCAGATCATCATTGATGATTATGCTCATCACCCTACTGAAATAAAAGCAACGATTGAAGCGGCGCAGCAAAAATATCCAGACCGTGAAATCGTAGCGGTGTTCCAGCCTCATACGTTCACAAGGACCCAGGCATTCCTGACTGAGTTTGCGGAAAGCTTGAATAAAGCGGATAAAGTATATCTTTGCGAAATCTTTGGATCAGCACGTGAGGTTCATGGAAAGCTTTCCATTACCGACCTGAAGGATAAAATAGATGGAGCAGAAATCATTGCCGAGGATGATACATCGGTTCTCAAAACACATGAAAACGGTGTGGTCCTATTCATGGGAGCTGGGGATATCCAGAAATTCCAGGAAGCTTATGAAAAACAATTGAATGTTTAAGAATATGAAAAAGGATGCGACCCGGCTGGGTGCATCCTTTTTATTTTCGTTATTATTTAAGGTTCTCCGGATTCAGTCCTTCTAGTTCTGGAATGACAAATCTGCCATCTTTACGGATCAGGACATCGTCAAAATAAATTTCTCCTCCGCCGTATTCCGGACGCTGGATGTTCACCATATCCCAGTGGATGTTGGAATGGTTGCCATTGAAAGCATCATCATAGCATTGTCCCGGTGTGAAGTGGAAGCTGCCATCGATTTTTTCATCGAACAGGATATCCTGCATCGGGTGAAGGATATACGGGTTCACGCCGATTGCAAATTCCCCGATATAACGAGCACCTTCGTCTGTGTCAAAAATCTTGTTGATGCGCTCACTGTCATTTGATTCTGCTTCAACAATCTTGCCGTCCCTGAAGGTTAATTTCACATTTTCAAATGTAAAGCCCTGGTATGGAGATGGCGTATTATAAGTAATCACTCCATTAACTGAATCACGTACAGGAGCAGTGTAAACCTCTCCGTCCGGGATGTTCAGCTCGCCTGCACACTTAACCGCAGGAATATCTTTAATAGAAAAAGTTAGGTCTGTTCCAGGTCCTGTGATTCTAACCTTGTCCGTACGGTTCATTAATTCAGCAAGGCTGTCCATTGCCTTGTCCATCTTTCCATAATCAAGGTTGCAGACATCGAAATAAAAGTCCTCGAATGCCTCAGTGCTCATTTTAGCCAGCTGTGCCATTGCAGAGTTTGGATAACGGAGCACAACCCATTTCGTCTTTGGAACACGGATATCTCTATGTACTTTCTTGCCGACTGTGCTGCCATGAATCTTCATTTTATCCGCTGGCACATCTGCATGTTCATTAATGTTATCGCCGGAACGCAATCCAATATAAGCATCCATTTTGCTCATGACATTAGCTTCAAAATCAGCAATCATGTCAAATTGCTCCTGTTGTGCACCCATAAGCAAAGCTCTGTCTACTTGATGATCCTTCAAGGATACAAAAGGATAGCCGCCTGCAGCATAAGCTTCTTTGACAAGTGCAGTGACTAATTCACGCTGCAGGCCAAAGTTCTCAATCAGGACCTTCTCGCCTTTTTGCAGCTTAACAGAATAGTTAATCAGGTTTTTGGCCAGTGTTTGAATACGTGGGTCTTTCACAAAATCACTCCTATTTTTAGTAAAATTGGACACATATACATATTGTAACCTGAAACAATTATTTTTGTACTTTTTTTTAACTGTTGATTTCCGTTCCAGGCGCTTCGCTTTCCTCGGGGCAGACGGTGAGCCTCCTCGCCGCTTTGCTCCTGCGGGGTCTCACCTGTCTGCTACATCCCGTAGGAGTCTGCGCGCATTCCACTACAATCAACATGATTTTATAAAAATTACATTTGGAAAAAACTAAGCTATTATGGATTTTACCTCTTATTCGACAATGACTACTAATTAAGTAAACTTACAGAATTCATGAAATAGAAAGATATTCTTTTTGAGGAAGGAAAAGGGGACATCTATATGGAAATACTTATTGGACAAGATGGTTTATGTCACATTTTGCGGGGTAAAATGTACATATGCTAACGGAGGTGTATAAACAGTGGAAATTATTTTATACTTAAGTGTTGCTGTAATAGCAATTGCATTTTTAGTGTTGGTCGTTTCATTATCGAAAACACTGAAATCCTTACAAACAACTTTAGACAGTGTGTCAGGCACTCTTGATGGTCTTGAGAAGCAATTGGATGGGGTGACTCGTGAAACAACGGAGCTTCTTCATAAGACGAATAATCTTGCAGATGACATTTCCAGGAAATCAGAAAGCCTGAATAGCGTCGTAAATGCTGTTAAGGATGTTGGGAATACTGTACAGCGTTTCAACCAGTCAATCCACAATGTACATGCAATGGTTGACGTGCAGCTTGACAAGAATAAGGATAAAATCTCCCAGGTTGTTCAGTGGAGCAATGTATTCCTTGAATTAAAGGATAAGTGGAAGACAAAAAAAACAGGACAGATTGATCACCAAATGATCGAAAAGCAAATTGAACAAGATCAATTGGCTGCTGAACAAATGGTTGCAAGGCAGCGTGAAAGAGCCAGGTATTAAAGAAAGGTGGAGATAAACATGAATAACAGAGACAGAGAGTACACACAGTATGATCCGAACAATTCAACAAGGCAATATGACGTAAACAGCACAACCAGAGAAAACAGCAGCAATTCAAGGGACTTCGTAACTGGAGCGATCGTAGGCGGGCTGGCAGGTGCTCTTGCAGCATTATTGCTGGCACCCAAGTCAGGGAAAGAGCTAAGAGGCAACCTAAATGAGCAGACCTCCACGCTGAAGAGCAAGGGAATCGACCTTGCTTCAGTGGCAAAGGAAAAGGCGAGCGGGCTGAAGGAAACTGTCTCACAGCAGTCTTCGACCATCGTCAACAAAGTGAAGGACATGAAAAACCAGCAAAATACTGACACTTCACAATCAGCAGAAGATGAACTTCAGGAAGTTCCTACGTCCATGGCTGAGACAAGCACAATGGCAAACACTCACACAGCAACAGGTGAGGAACTTCAAAAAAAGCTTGAAGAAACCCAGAAAGCTTTTGACGAAACAGAGAGCAAATTGAATCAGTAAGTTTGTCATAAAAACGGTGAAGTGGTAAGATTACTTCACCGTTTATTTTTTGGCTAAATTAGTTAATTGACTCTATCGTCAGCTAATACGGCTATTTAAAAAGGAGAGCAGCAAAATGCAAAAAATCGATTCCATTGAACAATTCGACCAGCTTGTAGATTCTGGTGAAACCTTCTTCTTTCTAAAACATAGTACAACGTGCCCAATCAGCCAGGCAGGATATGATGAATTCGCGAAATTTGATAGTAACGGAAATGATCAATTATACTTCCTGACTGTCCAGGATTCACGCGAGCTGTCAAACCATATTGCTGAAAAATTCCATGTCAAGCACGAGTCCCCGCAGGCATTCCTGTTTGTTAATTCAGATGTCGCATGGCATGCTTCCCATTTTAAAATTACAGCAAAAGGCATGGCAGCTGCCAAGGAAGAAAGCGTTAAATAAACAAAAAAAACATCCGGTTGGATGTTTTTTTTGCTCTTAGTTACTGTTTTTTATCAAAAATAATGCTTAGTTCATCGCCAGCATTTAGGGTATCGTTAAATGCTGCACTTTCCCCGTTTTTCAACAGAGTGAACCGGCCGCTATCCATCGGAATCTCTACCTGTGCAAAATTGAAAATATCCTGGAATATGAACGGGGATAGCTTCTTTAGTTTGGTAGTGAGTACATCACCATTTAAAAGGAGATCAACCTCGGTCAGTTTGGTGCCATTCCTGAAGAATTCAACCACTTCTTTTTTCAGGGTCAATTCCTGCCCGTTAAAAAAGACCGGCAAAGATTCATTCATTTTTATATTTAGGGATTCAGCAGCATGCATCAATAAAGGCTGCGAGCTTCTTTCAATCCGAATATCATCAAGATGGTCGAAGTGCTCCTTAATACTAACTTCACGGCCATTCACAAAAATTTTCCCGGTAAAATCAGGGATCTTTGCCATTTTTCCATCGATGGTCAGATGGAAAGGGCGGGCTTCATTCAGAAGATCGGCAAGGCTGAGCTGTTTTAGCAGCTCTTCAATCGTTCTTGGCATCTCAAAAATAATCTCGTCCCTGTCTTCAAGCTCCTTGGACATTGGAACCGGCAGGCCGTTACAGCTAAGCGCGGCGCTGATTTCATGCTTATTGCCATTGATGATGACAGCTTTTGCGGGTAAATCTTCAATTAAGTCAAAGAGTGTCATGACCGTTTTTGCTCCGTCTTCTCCTTTGATGACAGTGATTTCGTCACCGCTATGTACTTCATCGTCAAAAGAACACGGCAAACCGTTTCGCATAAGGATTGGCGGCTTTCCATGCTTGCCAGGAATCGTTACGTTCTTTCCATTCAGGGAGATAATCATTGCCAGCCCTGGTCTTCCATATAGCCTGTTCATTTTAATTCCAGCCGCGAGCACGCAATCACCGACAGTCAGCTTGTTTACCTCAAATAGCCTTACTGGCTGTCCATTTACATAAACAGTGTGGTATTGAACAGGCGACTTTTTAGCAGCGATGGCTATTCCGATTGGCGTGACAAGTTCTGGCCCTTTTTCAATATGGTCTGCAAATGTGACAGAAGAAATAGCATCGAGTCCCCTGATCGCTACTCTGTTTTCCAGCAGGTTCAATTTGCTGGCAAGCCTTTTCGGCAGTTCTGGTGTCAGGCTTCCCCCGCCGACAAGCATGACTGCTTTAGGAGATTTATAGTTATTAAGTTTTAAAATCTCATCACCAATGGCTGCAGCCAGCCGGTCGATGGCTGTGCTGATGCGTGAAATGGCTTCTTCTTTGCTGATTTCTTCCTCGAAACCAAGAATATCTTTCACGATAATATTTTCCTGGTCAGACAGCTCACGCTTTGCTTTTTCAGCAAGGGGGAAATCAAGCAGGAATTCGTCACTTACTGCTTCCGTGATTTCATCACCGGCAACCGGAACCATTCCATAGGCAATCACTGTCCCGGAGTCTGTCAGTGCTATATCTGAGGTACCTGCACCAATATCAACTAGCGCTACGTTCAGTCTTCGCATCGAAGCAGGAATCAATACGTTGATGGCCGCGATTGGCTCAAGGGTCAGCGCATCCATTTCCAGTCCGGCGCGGTCCAAAGCAGATAACAGAGATTCAACAACAACCTTTGGAAGGAAAGTAGCAATGATCTCTACAGACGCTTCGTTCCCCCTCTGGTCGATCAAACTGCCGATTTCTTCCCCATCAAGCTGGTAATAAAGTACAGAATATCCGACACAATAATAGTGATGGCTATTTTCGTTGTGTTTTTCACCGGCAACCGCAGCCTGGGCAAGCTGGACAGCACTCAATTCCAGATGGAGGATATCCTGATTGGATAGCATTGGCTGGCCGGATATATCCGCCACAGCCTTTGAGACCTCAGTTTTCAAGGCTCGGCCGGCAGCGGCTACACACGCTTTGGTTAGCGGGCCATGAGTTGCTTCAAGCTCTGTTTTTATTTCCTTGATGATCTCAGATACTGATAAGACATCATGAATTTGACCATCAAGCATCGAGCGTTCCTTGTGTTCGCGGACAAGGATGTCAATAACCTCGTGGCGGCCATCACTTTCCTCGAGGATAATCCCTACAACGGAGCGAGTTCCAATATCAAGAGCGAACAGCTTATCTTTTCCCTGCAAATCAACGCACCTTCTAACTTAATTAATCATACGATGCTTTATTACTTAAAAGCGTTCAATCATTAAAGAAAATTGCGTGACAATTAAAACTAATTCAGATATAATTACTTTTATTAAATTGTCCAGCTCCAGCCAGGCTGCTTCGCCGGCTGTGATGCTTGCTTTTTTCTATTAAAATGTATCACACATTGCTGTCCCATTAAAGAAGATTCAGATAACGAAATCTTTCCCAAGAGCAGTAATGGAAATGAAAGGAAGCCCAGGTTTCTTTTCTTGATGATCAGCAGATTTAGGACTAAAATGAATTTCGAAAGGACGGGACGGAAAATGAGTAAAAATCTAGACCAGCTAAGAAACCGAGTTGACGAACTGAATTTAGAGCTTCTTTCATTAATTACCGAAAGAGCCTTGCTCGTCCAGGAAATTGGCCGCGCAAAAGAAACACAGGGTGTGTACCGCTATGATCCGGTTCGTGAGCGAGAAATGCTCGATTTGATCAAGGAAAACAATAACGGTCCTTTTGAGAGTTCAACAATTGAACATATCTTCAAGGAGATTTTTAAAGCCGGACTTGAGCTCCAATCAGATGACCATCGAAAGGCACTTCTTGTCTCCCGGAAGAAAAAGCCGGAGGATACAGTGATCGATGTGAAGGGATTAAAAATCGGTGATGGAACTCCTGATTTTGTGTTTGGTCCATGTTCAGTTGAGTCCTATGAACAGGTTGCGACTGTTGCAGAAGCAGTAAAAGCTAAAGGATTCAAGCTGCTTCGAGGCGGTGCGTTCAAGCCAAGAACATCCCCTTATGATTTCCAGGGTCTCGGAATCGAAGGCCTTAAGATACTAAAACGCGTTGCGGATGAGTACGACCTGGCTGTCATCAGTGAAATTGTTACACCTAATGACATAGAAATTGCTGTAGATTACCTTGATGTGATTCAGATTGGCGCAAGGAATATGCAAAACTTTGAATTGCTCAAAGCTGCTGGTGCAGTGAACAAACCAATCCTGTTGAAGCGCGGGCTTGCGGCAACGATTGAAGAATTCATCAATGCAGCAGAATACATTATGGCACAGGGCAATGGCCAGATCATTCTTTGTGAACGAGGAATCCGTACTTACGAACGTGCAACGAGAAATACACTGGATATTTCCGCAGTGCCAATCTTGAAGAAAGAAACTCACCTGCCAGTAATGGTCGACGTTACCCATTCAACTGGCCGCCGAGACCTTCTTCTTCCGGCAGCGAAAGCAGCACTTGCTATCGGGGCTGACGGAGTTATGGCAGAGGTCCACCCGGATCCGGCAGTAGCTTTATCAGACAACGCTCAGCAGATGGACTTGAAACAATTCGACGAATTCTTGAGCGGACTGAAGTCATCTCCTTTTGTGAGAGTATAAAATATCTTAAACCCTCCTGGTTCGCCAGGAGGGTTTTTTATCGTTTTTCTTTTTAGGAATAGGGAATATCAACTGTGATTCTACTTTTAAAATGGATGTGCAGATCAGCAAACGTGCAATTTTATAAAATCTTTGTTAAAATAAGCGCTTCAGATTGCGGGATTTATGCGGATATCGTATCATTAATAACATAATTAAACTTGTACATATAATCACAAACTTAAAAAATGATTATTGTGGCAATATTTGCTGTAAACTATAAAAAATATATGCCGTTTATTAGCTGAAGGAGTGGAAATAGATGAATATCACAATTTATGATGTAGCGAGAGAGGCCAACGTATCGATGGCAACGGTTTCACGTGTAGTCAATGGGAACCCGAATGTTAAACCTGCTACGCGAAAGAAGGTTATGGAGGTTATCGATCGCCTTGGATACAGGCCGAACGCGGTTGCCAGAGGACTTGCCAGCAAAAAGACAACCACCGTTGGCGTCATCATCCCGGATATTTCAAGCCCGTTTTTTGCTGAACTTGCACGCGGAATTGAAGATATCGCAACGATGTATAAATACAATATTATCTTGAGCAACTCTGACCAGAACATTGAAAAGGAATTGCACCTTTTAAATACGATGCTCGGAAAACAGGTTGACGGGATTGTATTCATGGGTGGAAATATTAAAGAAGAGCATGTAGAGCAGTTCAAAAAGTCTCCAGTTCCAATCGTTCTGGCTGGTTCAATTGAAGAAACAGGCGAGATTCCGTCTGTCAACATTGATTATGAACAAGCATCCTTTGATGCAGTTACTGCATTTGTTGAAAAGGGCCACAAGGAAATCGCATTCGTTGTCGGTCCTTATCACGAGCCAATCAACAAGGATAAGAAGCTTGAAGGCTATAAGAGGGCTTTAAGTGAAGCAGGCATCGAGTTTAAAGAAGACTTCGTTGTTGAAGGCGATTATACCTATGATTCTGGCCTGGAAGCAATCGAAAGGATTCTTGAGCTGGAAACAAAACCTACAGCAATCCTTGTTGGCTCTGATGAAATGGCACTGGGAGTGGTTCATGGCGCATTTGACCGCGGCTACAGTGTTCCTGATGATTTCGAGGTCATCAGCTCAGACAATACTAGGTTGACACTGATGGTGCGCCCGCAGCTGACAACGATTGTCCAGCCTCTATATGACATTGGTGCAGTCGCGATGCGCTTGCTGACAAAATATATGAACAAAGAGAATGTGGATGAGAATATCGTGGTATTGCCACACCGCATTGAAAACAGAAATTCTACGAAGTAGTAAACGAAAGACCCTTGCCAATGTGCAAGGGTCTTTTTGGATTCAGGTGAAAATATTTTGTAAAGTTATGAATTCATGAATACTTTAAAAAAATTTGCTGATGTACCTAACGGAGCGTCTTTCCCATCTTAGAAAAATAACATTAGAAGATGGTATGTCATTCGAAGGGATAAGCAGAAAAGTAATGTTTGTTGAAGGCTGCTGAAAAGATGGATGTGTCGGCCACGACCTAATCTGGCAAAATAATCACGAAATCTGAACTGGAATGTGATATTTTTGGCAACTTCGATGAATTGGTTTAGACCCAACCTTTGTGGAATACAGTTTCGAAAAAACTAATGAACGGGACAGGTTAGTTAAACATCGAATTGTTTATGTAAAAAGTCAGTTTTTTATCTCGGGAATTTCACTTTATGAGTAAAAATACTTAGAGGGGGGTAATACTTAATTACTATTATTATTAATGGAGGAACCAGGATGGATAATTTGGTCTGGTATAAGGGCAAGGCTTATACAGTATTATGTAAATACGATTCTGGTTATTGGGAAATACGGGAACATGACAATAAGTATAAAATTGAATTGGTTCATTATTTGGAGTTGGAAACAGAACTAGAACAAAATTAAGGTGAGTAATGGAAGATTTCAGTGATCAGTACAAAGTTAGTGCATTATTGATGATGCTCCTTATTGAGCTATAGGGTGAGTTGATCCACAAAGGATTAACCGCCTTTTTTTTATAAACAAATGGTGCAATATATTTCATAATAAGGGAATCTTCTGTTAATGTTGAATATTCATAAATGGTGAGGTCTTTATATAAAAAGGATAATAAATCGAAATCGGTGCAATAAAATAATTAATAATAATCAGGAGGTTTATTCCTATAAAACTGAAGAAGTTGTATTTTGTTTTCATATGTGTTGTAGGTATAGTTAGCTTTATAGTTTGGTATTCCATACCAAAAGAAATCAATCAGGCATTTGACGGAATCGTTTACGGAGTCGGAAGTAAAAGTAATCAAATAAATAAAGAAGTTACAATTACAATTAAAGGGAAATTATATAAAAAATTTTTTAACCAAGATCGTTTTAAAGGAACTATTGATATAAATGGAAAGGTGCCGACAAATATAATAATTGATAAGAAACCAGTTGAAGTTGTTTTTATTGAAAACAGAGGTTCTTTATTGTTCGGGGATGCCCCCTACGGTTTTCTTTATGTAAACAAAGATTTTAGTGAACTTTCCATTATTGTTCATGAACTCATTGAATCAGGAAGAGATAATGCTTCTTATAGGTGGGATCCTGAAGACGGGCTATTAATATCTGGACCAGCAACAAGTAGAAAAGAAGCATTAAGCATATCAAACGAATTAATAGGGGACTTACTAAAACCACTAGAATAGAAGCGTATTTGCAAAAGTTATAAATGAATAATTCACTAACTGTAAATACTATCCCGGTAAAAAAACGCTCAGGTGTTCCTGAGCGTTTTTTCTTGCCATTTATATTGCTAATTTACTGTAAGTTAATTAGGGATATTTCGGCTGACACTAGTATTTTCCCTATCAAGCAGCACTCATGGTATAAGTGCGATCCTTAATCTGGTTTTATTAGGCCACTAATCAATTCTCTAATTAAAAACAGGACAAAGAGATCTGTGTTTATTTCCGAGCCCATTATACGGTTTCAGACTTTTTATTTGACCTGATTGGATACAAAGCTTTTTCTACTGTTTGAGCGTTCTTCTCTGTTATCTCAGGTTTTCTCGGAATCGGAGGATACAGGTCAGCCGGATCATCCCATTGAGTCGGGAGCTCGGTCTGTGCCTTTTCCTTCCATTCATCAATCCAAGCCTGTGGCAAGCTGCCATAACAGTTTGAGTTTTCAATCATTTCAAGCCAGATTAATGACCATGCTCTTGGTACGACGCGCCAGATATCGTAGCCGCCGCCTCCGACTGCAATCCACTTTCCTCCGCAATATTTATGGGCTATTTCATGGGCGAGCTTTGGAATTTCCCGATAAATTTTCATGGTAGCGGACAAGTGTGTCAAAGGGTCCAGATAATGTGCATCGGCGCCGTTTTGTGTGAGGATCACATCAGGCTTGAAAAACTCAGCCACTTCAGTGAGTGCGTTCTTATACGCATCAAGCCAGGAGTCATCCTCTGTAAAGGCATCTACAGGAATATTGAAGGAAAATCCATAGCCTTTTCCCTGCCCGCGTTCATTGACATTCCCTGTACCCGGGAACAAATATCGGCCGGTTTCGTGAATCGATAACGTGCAAACATTGGGATCGTCATAGAATGACCATTGTACGCCGTCTCCATGATGGGCATCCGTATCCACATACAAGACCCGTGCATTATATTTTTCCTGCAGGTATTTGATGGCTACAGAACTGTCATTATAAATGCAAAAACCAGATGCTTTTCCCCTGAAGCCATGATGCAGTCCGCCGCCCAAATGCAGGGCATGATTGGCCTTCCCGGTCATGACATAATCAACAGCATTCAGGGTGCCTCCAACCAATAAGGCGCTGGCTTCATGCATATTCGCAAAAATTGGTGTATCTTCTGTTCCCAATCCATAGCTTTCCGCTGCATCACCTTTCAGCTTGCCCTGTCCGGCCAGCTTGACTGCATTCACGAAGCTGGGATCATGGATAAGGGCTAGCTCTTCGTCCGTCGCCATCCGCGGAGGCACAATTTGATCATCGCTGATAGCCCCTAATTTTTGCAATAAATCCAAAGTAAGTTTCAGCCGCATCTGATTAAAAGGATGATGGTTGTTGAATCGGTAATTCAGCAGCTCCTCTGAAAATACGAACACGGAGCGGTCGCTCATGGCGAAATCCCCGGAAGATTAGGCCACAGCACGTTGTGTCCGGCCTTTTTTAGATCCTCGATTACCGCAATCGGGTTCATCGTCTGGATTCTTACGACCAGAATTTTGTAATGCTCATCCTTTTTATCAGGGTATACCAGCACGCTTTGGATATTGGCTTTTCTCATGCTGATCACCGAGGCTATTTCACAAAGCATTCCGGCCTTGTTTGGCACCTTTACTTCAATTTGCGAGCCGGGCTGGTGGGCACCGGTCAACTCCACCAATGTATGAAGGAGGTCTGTCTCGGTCACGATTCCAACCAGCTTCTTATCCTTGATGATTGGAAGGCAGCTGATATTGTGCTCGTAAAAGACAGCCGAAATCTCCTCTACAAAATCAAGAGGGTGTCCAGTTATGACATCTGTCGTCATGATGCTGCTGACTGGCTTCTCAAGCTCACTCTTGTGCTCATCCCAATGGAAGATAGAAGGAGCCGCATCCTTGATATCACGGTCAGAGACCAGTCCAACAATGCTTTTATTTTGATCGACGATCGGGATATGGCGGATTTTTTTATCAGCCATCAGCTTGATTGCTTCAGCTATCGTATTTTCTGGAAAAAGAGAGGCTACATTTACCTTCATAATTTCTTCTATGATCATGCTTCTTCCTCCTTAAGTGAGGCATCAATCATCGCATACAATGCGAACGTGCAATGCAATTGCTATATAAAAGTCTATTAAACAGCTTTTAATACATAAAACGGTTCATGAACCTGAGCTGGTCGAACTTCTGGACGGATTCAGCTCCAATTCTTTTCCCGATTCGTGCCATCAGGCAATTGGCGGGATGGGAACTGATTTCAGGGTCGTCAGTGGCGTACCAGACAAGGCCGCCCGCATTCATCATTTTTTCCATGACTTTGCGGTATTCCCAAACATTCAGGCCAGTGCCTTTTAAATCCCAGTGCCAGTAATATTCGGTCGTGATTATGATGTAGTCCTCCATGGCATCGTCCATCATGGAAACGACAAGCAGATTTTTCCCGACTCTGCTGCCGCGGAATTCAGGGATTACCTCAATTGCGCCCAGCTCGATTAGATCCTCCATGCCGCCTTCAGACCAGCGCTCAAGCGGATCCGGATAGAGGTATGTAACATATCCTACAATCATATGACCTGAACGGGCTACAATAATCCTTCCTTCAGGCAGCCCGGCAATTTCAACAAGCGCCTTATGCTGCTGGGCAGGAGGGCGAAAAGCTACCAAATCCTTATGGAATTCATAGCTTGCCAGTTTTTCAGGAGAAATGGGACCTTCAATGATTAAAGGACCATGAGGAGTTTTCAATTCTTTTGCGTTGTAAGTCTTTTTATGTTCCATTCAGTCACCACCCGTCAACATTTCAAACGATAATTCTATTATACATAAAATCTAACAGATAAAAGCGCTTTCACAAAATTTTCTGTTTTATTAAATGCTTTTATAAAAGGCTGTTGATTTTCGTTCCAGGCGCTTCGCTTTCCGCGGGGCTGGTGTTGAGCTTCCTCGTCGCTTTGCTCCTGCGGGGGCTCAACTTACCAGCTGCGCCCGCAGGAGTCTACGCGCCTTCCACTACAATCGACAGGCTTGAATAAAATTCAGAGCTTGTTAGCATCTAGAACTAAAAATTACTAGGTATTAATAAATCTTAAGGATATATTTTGTCTACGAATATTTTAAAAATTGAGAAAAGAGAATTTTTATACTATAATGTATTTTAAATAAAAAAGACAAGGGGGATGGATATATGAAAGTGGAAGCGCTGCCAGTAACACAGGGAGAACACAATCTTAAAGATTATGAGGAATTCCATGGCCAATTTGATTGGGCTGATGCCGAGAAAGAATTCTCCTGGCATGAAACAGGGAGAGTGAATTTGGCATATGAGGCAATTGACCGACATGCCAAGGGCTTCAGAAAAAATAAGGTCGCTTTGTATTATCAGGATGGTACACGCAAGGAAAAGTACACCTTCAAAGAAATGAAAGAGATGTCCAATAAGGCTGGGAATGTCTTCAAGACATATGCTGATGTTGAAAAAGGGGACCGTGTTTTCATCTTCATGCCTCGTTCTCCAGAACTGTATTTCGCAGTTCTTGGCGCAATCAAGCTCGGTGCCATCGTAGGACCTTTATTCGAAGCATTCATGGAAGGTGCTGTCCGAGACAGGCTTGAGGATAGCGGAGCGAAGGTATTGGTAACGACTCCAGAGCTTTTGGAAAGGGTGCCGGTCAGCGAGCTGCCTGACTTAAAGCATGTTCTTTTGGTTGGCGACAATCTGGAGGGCAATGGAGAATACATCGATTTCAAACAGAAGCTATCTGAAGCGAGCAGCAAGCTTGATGTTGAGTGGGTTGACCGCAAGGATGGATTGATTTTACATTATACGTCTGGTTCGACTGGAAAGCCGAAGGGAGTCCTTCATGTCCATAACGCCATGATCCAGCATTACCAGACAGCCAAATGGGTCCTTGACCTTAAGGAAGAGGATGTTTACTGGTGTACAGCCGATCCTGGCTGGGTAACAGGTACTTCATACGGAATCTTTGGCCCGTGGCTTGCAGGAGCTTCCAATGTCATTATTGGCGGCCGCTTCAACCCTGAGACATGGTACAAGATGATCGAGGAGTATGGAGTGACGGTATGGTACAGTGCGCCAACAGCCTTCAGGATGCTGATGGGGGCAGGGGATGAGGTAGTGAAGAAATTCGACCTGAGCTCACTTCGCCACATCCTGAGTGTTGGAGAGCCTTTGAATCCGGAGGTTGTCCGCTGGGGCATGAAGGTGTTCCATCTGCGTATACATGATACATGGTGGATGACAGAAACTGGAGCTCAGCTAATCTGTAATTACCCAAGCATGGAGATCAAACCAGGTTCGATGGGCAAGCCGATACCAGGAGTGAAAGCAGCGATTGTCGATGACCAGGGCAATGAACTGCCTCCATACAGAATGGGCAACCTGGCCATCAAGAAGGGCTGGCCGTCCATGATGCATACCATCTGGAATAACCCGCAGAAATATGAATCCTATTTCATGCCTGGCGACTGGTATGTATCCGGTGACTCAGCGTATATGGATGAGGATGGATATTTCTGGTTCCAGGGACGCATTGATGATGTCATCATGACATCAGGCGAGCGCGTTGGTCCTTTCGAGGTTGAGAGCAAGCTAGTAGAGCACCCTGCAGTAGCGGAAGCTGGAGTCATCGGCAAGCCAGACCCAGTCCGCGGGGAAATCATCAAAGCTTTCATCGCGCTTCGTGACGGCTATGAGCAATCAGATGAACTGATTGAAGAAATCCGACAGTTTGTTAAAAAAGGCCTGGCAGCACATGCAGCTCCGCGAGAAATCGAATTCCGCGACAAGCTGCCTAAGACAAGAAGCGGTAAGATTATGCGCCGTGTCTTGAAAGCATGGGAGCTTGACCTTCCAACTGGTGACTTGTCCACAATGGAAGACTGATCGTTTAATTATGATGGCTCTGTTAATGCTGAAAGTTGTTTTTTAACCCTGTTGATTGTAGTGGAAGGCGCGCAGACTCCTTCGGGATGAAGCGGGCAGATGAGACCCCGCAGGAGCAAAGCGACGAGGAGGCTCAGCGCACGCCCCGAGGAAAGCGAAGCGCCTGGAACGAAAATCAACAGCCTAGTTTAACAGAGCTATTATGATAAAAGAGCATGAATTGATATCATGCTCTTTTTGCTGTTCTATTTGTGAACAAAACAATTTTTCTAAAAAAAATTTTTTATTTTAGTTTATGATAATATGGTAATAAAAGGGTTTGCTAGGGAGCTTTCTAGCAGGAGCCGAGGTGAAAAATGAGAATCTCCAAGATCCATCCAATATTTTATCATCTGAGGATTAGACAAAAGCAGCTTTTCCGCTCTTTTCAAAATATAAAGAACCGAAAAATCTTCGCTAAATCATTTAGTAAGGAATCCTTTCCATACACTTGCAAGAAACATCAATCCCTCTTGAGGAGGAAGCTGGGGAACAGTGACCCGCAGCTCCAGGAAAACAAAATCACAAACCTGAAGCTTGCTGCCAGCAAAATTGATGGCATTATCATTAAACCTGGTGAAACCTTTTCATTTTGGGAATTGGTCGGAAAGACGACAAGAGAAAAAGGTTATATTGAGGGAATGCAGCTCTCCAGGGGAGAAGTTAAAACCGGAGTAGGCGGCGGAATCTGTCAGCTGGCGAATCTGCTGTATTGGATGGCTCTCCATACTCCACTAGAAATAGCAGAACGGCATCATCACAGCTTTGACCCTTTTCCTGATGAAGGCAGAGTGCTGCCATTTGGGAGTGGCGCAAGCGTATTTTATAATTACATCGATCTCCGGTTTAAAAATCCTTCAGACCAATCGTTCCAGATTAGAACCTGGGTTACCAGCAAGCATTTAAAGGGAGCAATTTTCTCTGATACTGTTTTAGCATATTCCTATCATATTCTCGAGAAAAAACATCGCTTTCTGAAACAAAACAACAAAACCTTCCGCGAAAACGAAATTTGGAGAAAGGTCGTCGATAAAAGGACAGGAGACTCTGTACATGAAGAGCTTCTGATTAGAAACTTTTCAGAGGTAAAATATGATGTATTTGAGGAGCAGTTTTTACAAAAGACATGCTGGACAGAAGGGAAGTCCATTTGACTAAAATGAATAGGATTGCCATTATTACGGTCGGTTTAACTCATAGCGGAAAAACTACATTCGCGCATGCTTTAGAACAAGCACTGAACAACTCCATCGTGATTGACCAGGATAACCATGCCGAGTTCCTTAACACATTTTATAAAAAGCTCCTGCCGAAACAAGGAGCTAATACGCTTAAATATGCGATCACGAAAACCATCGTTGATCATGCTGTCGAACAGACACAGTCCCATCTCATTCTCTGTAATTCCAATCGAAATCAAAAAGGACGGCGGCAATTATTAAGTTATTTGAAAGATAAAGATTTTACCACCATTCTCATTCATTTCAACATACCTGACGATATTCTGCGAACAAGAATTGCAGAAAGCATCCGCAGTACCACTATTTTCAGGAGTGCCTTCACTTTCGAAGAGGTCCTTGATAGGCAGCAAGCTTAATCTTCAAACCCTGATGTTACAGCACCGTCGGGAGATGAAGCGGATTATTTATTCGTGATTTCGGATAGTGATGAAACACAGGGAATCATACACCTTGCTGAAAATGTCCGGTGAATGTGTTATTGGAAAAACTACAGAGAAGCTGGGGGAGAAAATATGAAAAAGCGTTTTCTAATTATGCTGGTTTTCAGTGTTTCTTTGATTACAGCCTGTACAAATAGTGAAGAGGCCGTAAGTCAGCTGAAAGAGGAGAAAGAAAAACTGACGTCGAGTTTAAATGAAAATAAAGCTGTCCAGGAAAAATTAGCCCAGAGAGTGACAGAACTAGAACAGCAAGTTGAGAATTACCAAAAGGAAGTTGAGATGTTTCCCAATTTCAGTGATCTATCAAGACAGTTTGTTAGTGCGCATACTTCAGGTGACATAGAAACGCTGCAAACTCTATTGTCTGATGAACTTGTGCTGGAACAAATTGAACACACTTTGTATATAGAAGATGATACTAACTATAAGTGGCAGGTATTCACTGTTGGTGATAAACTCGATGACTGGGTTATCCAAGGATTTCAATATAATAAGGATAATAATACTTATATGATACATATAAGAGAATTTTACACAAATGCAGAAGGAGAGCCTGTAAGTCCGCCGACATTCTTAAATTTGACCTTTAAATTGGTCAACGATGAATGGAAGGTAAGCGGATTAAGTTTTGATGTCTAAAGAGGATTAAAGGGGTATTGGTTAGCATGCAGTTTTCGGAAAACAAGAGAGGATACCCCGGCCTCTGTTTCTTTTTATCAAAATAGGGAAAAACATAGGTAAGTCCCGGAAATGCTTTTCACCAAAATCATTTCTGGGATGAAACAATAATCCTTTTGGAGGCATGCAGAATGAATGATATTACAGTCTATACAACCAATACTTGACCGTACTGCACAATGATGAAACAATTCCTTGAGGGTCAAGGATTAAACTACAAAGAAGTAAACGTACAATTCGACCAAGAAGCAGCCCATAAGCTAGTAGAAGAAACCGGACAAATGGGCGTACCCCAGACCAAAGTAAACGGCCACTGGGTACTCGGCTTCGATCCCGAAACACTGATGCAATACGTAAATAAATAATCCATGGAAGCACGGGGACGTACCCAGTGCTTCCTTTTTGTTTACATAGAAAGCTTGTTTTTATTTGTACAAAGCACTTCTTTACAAAGGAAGCAAAGGGGAATCCTCAGGTTCCAAGTTTATATAGGCGGTAATAGGGAAAAGGACAACTGATAAAATACTGCAAAAGGGAGATGACAAGAATGCAATTCAAGAATGTACTGCTGTCGATTCCATTAGGTGCAGGATTACTTTTAGCAGGATGCGGTGCGGACGAAAATCCGCCGCCAGAAGATGAGAACAACATGGAGAACATGGAAGAACAAGACCATATGGAAAATCAAAACAATATGGAGAACATGGAAGAACAACAGGATGACCAGGAATCTGATATGGAATCAGAAAACGATAATTAGGATGGAAGCACCGGGACGTTTCTAATGCTTTTGTTTAAAAGAAAGCGCCAGCAGAGAATTTCGGCTTCGGATACCTATTACTCCAACTGAATTTGCAGTTTAAAATGCCTTCGTGGACCAAATTGCTATGTTAGCGATTTGGTCCTTTTACTTTGCTTGGAATAAATCATTTTTGCTTAAAAGGGATCATGTCCCATTGTATTGAATCTTTTTATTAAACATTATTCGTCTTACATGCTGGTAGTAATTTATATCAAATTAGGCAAAGCCACTAATGAACCTATAAAAAGAAATTCATGGGTACAACCTAGACATGTAGTATGAACATATGTCTAGGTTTTAGTTTTCCAGTATACAATTGAAAAAGGTGCCAAGATGTTATCTAATCTTCACCTTATCAATAAGCTAAATAAAAAAGGTTATAATCTGACAGATTATAAAAAGGCGAGAAACATTCCATTGGATGAGAACCGTTTCAGTCAAGGGATAAAGAAAAGCGGCTCTTTTGGTCATTTGGCATCCTTTTAATGGCGTAATAAGAGAAAGGCAGCAGAGGAAAAAACTGTTGCCACAAATAAAGCTCAAACAATAAAAATAAGGCAGGTGTATCGTGATGATTGAGATTATCGCAGCAGGCATTGAAGATGTAAAAAAAATTGAGCAGTTCGGAGGTGACAGGATCGAACTGGTTTCCGCTCTATCGGAGGGAGGGCTGACCCCAAGCTATGGCCTTATAAAAATGGCTGTAGAGGCAGTGGAAATCCCGGTTAATGTTATGATAAGACCACATTCAAAATCGTTTGTCTATTCCGAGGAAGAAATAGGCATCATGATTCATGATATAAAAGTAGTGAAGGAACTTGGTGCAAATGGGGTTGTTTTAGGAACCTTGACTAGCAAAGGTGAAATATGCGAAAGGAGCCTTCAACAGCTCCTCCATGTAACCGACGGACTGGAGGTTACCTTCCATCGGGCAATTGACGATTTGCTCAATCCTGCAGAAGGGGTCAAAAAGCTGTCCGGTTATAGAGAGATTGACAGGATTCTCACATCTGGAGGAAAAGGAAGGGTAGAGGATAACATTGAAGTGATTCGGCAAATGATCGATCACTCCAAACATATAAAAATTCTAGTTGGCGGCGGACTAACTTTTGAGAATATAAAAATTATAATGAAAGAAACCCAAGCTCCTGAGTTTCATTTCGGAACTGCAGTTAGAAGGGACTTTTCACCATTCGAAGATATAAGTGAACAACAGCTGAACAGCCTTTTAAAGCATATTAATGCATAGGATGGGTTGTTTGCATTCCTGGGATGCTAACCTCCTTGCTTTGTTTGAAGAATGGAAAAGTTGGCATTGGAAAGAGGGAGAGGGCAATATTAGAACTTCCTGCTATGGTCATATATAAGCTTTTATTGTGGCTTTTTTTTGCATAGGCTCTGTTAATGCCGAATGTTGATTTTTAACCCCTGTTTCTCTTCGTTCCAGGCGCGCAGACTCCTTCGGGATGAAGCGGGCAGGTGAGACCCCGCAGGAGCAAAGCGACGAGGAGGCTCAGCGCATGCCCCAAGAAAAATTTGCTCTTGAAAAAGCCGGCAATTGGGCTTTTTCATAATTTTTCAGAGGAAAGCGGAGCGCCTGGAGCGAAAATCAACAGCCTAGTTTAACAGAGCTTTTGCATAAATAAATGTAGGCTTATTCCACTTCACTTTGTAATTTAAAGTGTACGCTGTAAAAATATACGCTTGAATTTAATTCATAGAGGTTAACGCGACATTTTGTGTACTTTCTATTTGAGCTAAAGCTAAAGAAGCAGGATTAAGGTAACTTAAACAAAGGAAAGTGACAATATAGGAAGCAAGGAAAACGTCGCTCTTGACCTTATTTTTTTTATACGTTAATATTATACATATAGGGGTAATGGTATTTAAGAAACAACAATTTGGCTTTATTAGCAAAAACATGAACGAAATAAAGGAGGAAATTTAAAATGAGTAAAAAAGTAGCAATCATCGCAAGTAATGGTGGTTTATTTGACGCATATAAAGTATTCAATATCGCAACGGCAGCGGCTGCCACTGATCAGGAAGTAGCTGTGTTCTTCACATTTGAAGGATTGAATTTAATACATAAGGAAGCGTATAAGCAGCTTCCTATGCCAGAAGGCAAGGAGCATTTTGCAGAAGGTTTTGCCAAAGCTAATGTTCCTGCTATTCCGGAATTGGTTGATATGGCGAAAGAAATGGGCGTTAAATTCATTGGCTGCCAAATGACAATGGATGTAATGGGACTTGAAAAAGAGGCATTCATCGATGGAATCGAAGTAGGCGGAGCTGTAACATTCCTGGAATTTGCAACAGATGCAGATGTTAGCTTGACATTCTAATTCCGCTCTTTGGTTAATTCCTTGTAGGTAAAAAAAGCTTAAAAACTATATCGATTACCCTGTAAAATTAAATGCGGCCTTTCCGACAATTTTAACATTGGGAAAGGCCTTTGTTATTGTCACTGAACGGTATTTTAAAAGCCCTATGAAAGCCTTCTAAACCTGGTTTGGAAGGCTTTTTGTTTTTGCTAAGAAATAGTATCACTCTTTATAGTTTCAAACAAAAACATGAGAACCAACAATAAAAATAACATGAAAAACATAAATAATTTATTGTAAATCGATAAATGTGATGGTAAAATCAATCTACAATAATCCAAAAGAGGTGCTTTGTATGAAACACAGTTCTACACTATTTTTAAAGCTGGCTGTTATTCTTATGGGAGTTCCCGTTATAGCGTTATGCATTTTTCTGGTGCCGGAGATAGCTGGGTTTGCGGCTGAATTGTATCCTGAGATGACATTTATTAAATACCTCGTGTTCATTGATTTTTATGCAGCAAGCATTCCTTTTTACTTTGCTTTGTATCAGGCTTTTAAACTTTTAAACCTTATTGACAGAAATGATGCTTTCTCGGATTTATCAGTCAGGGCATTGATGAATATAAAATACTCTGCAATCGCAATCAGTACGATATTTGCGGCAGGTTTGCCCCTTTTCTATCTTGTAGCAGAGAGAGACGATGCACCGGGTATCATCCTGATTGGGATGCTCCTTATTTTTGCTTCGATGGTGATCGCAGTCTTTGCGGCCGTACTCCAAAGACTTCTGCAGGAAGCTATTAACATAAAATCTGAAAATGATTTAACAGTCTGAGGTGAGTGAAATGGCGATTATAATCAACATTGATGTGATGCTGGCCAAAAGGAAAATGAGTGTAACAGAACTTTCGGAGAAGGTTGGAATCACCATGGCCAACCTATCAATATTGAAGAATGGAAAGGCAAAAGCGATTCGCCTATCCACGTTGGAAGCTATCTGCAAGGCCTTAGAATGCCAGCCGGGAGACATATTAGAATATCGAAGTGATGAAGAGTGAAGCATGGGGACGTATCTCATGCTTCCTTTTTTGATTGAGCAATTCAATAATTGATCGCTATGTAAGGGTGAAAATAGAAGCAATGGGTACGTCCCCATGCTTCTATTAACCAAAAAAGAAGCAAAGGGTACGTCCCTTTGCTTCTTCCTTTTAATTGCCGCCGCCGCCGTTTCTGTTTCCATTACCGTTTCCGTCACCATCGCCGCCTCCTGGTGGTGGTGGGGTAGGTGGGTCCTTCGGTTTTGGATTGGTTGGTGGTTCGTCTGGTTTTGGATCTGTCGGTGGATCGGCTGGTTTTGGATCTTTTGGCGCTCCTATCTCTATGATATTGGATGGTGCTGATTCTTTCCCGGCAATATCGACTGCGGTAACGTAGAATGCTCCGCTGCCTGCTTTGAACACTAGGTCTGCACCTGCTTTGATGCTGCCGACCTTTTGTTTTCCGTTATAGACTCTGTATCCGACAATATCATTTTCAGGGTGTTTAGCCCAGACAATCGAATTGCCTGATAGTTTGATTCCTGGAGCTGCAGGTGCTTTGCCGTTTTCACTAAGCTTATCTTCAGCAACAAGAATTTTGGACCAGGCATCCTTCTTAGGAAGGAGCTGGGAAACATCCCGGATTTTATGGCCGATGATGCTTTCCATATATTCAGGATTCAGGATGACGCCTGTTTCAGCAAATTCTGCTGGAGTTGAATCCAATGCGAGATAGCGCTTGTCACCCACATAGACAAATTTGCTTTCCACTAGGCTGTCATCTACTTTTGTAGGTGCATACTTGGCTATGAAATAATCGGACTGAACCAGGCCAGCTTTCGAACATGCGCTGGATGGCAGTAAGCCTGATACAGCACAATAATCTCTCTTCACGATTCCGCCAGGCATTTTAAAGCGGTCAGCCGGATCGACCAGTTGTGGTGCGACATCATAAGCATCATTCACTAAGTCAGCCCAGATATACTGGGTGCGGACCCCATAGGAAAGTCCTTTATATTTCTTTTCTAGCGGCTTGTTGTGGTCATAGCCAAGCCATACGCCCATGGATACATTCGGGTTGGTTGCTACGAACCATGAATCGTAATATTCATGACCCGTACCTGTTTTTCCTGCCCAGTCTGAAGCGAACTTAAGGCGCCCGTTGACAGCAGTCGCCGTTCCGCGCTGGATAACATCCCTCATCATATCGATCGTCAAATAGGCTGTCTGAGGGCTGAACACGTCTACAGGCTCGGATTTATGCTGATAGACGATATTGCCATGTTTATCTACAATCTTTTCAATGAGGTAAGCGTCGATGAACTTTCCGCCGTTTGCAAATGTGCCAAATGCATTTGTGTTTTCCTCTACTGTTACCCCACCCTGCAGCGAACCAATTGCAGTCGCAAGATTGGAGTAATCATCTCTTCCCAGACTGGAGAAGCCCATTTTATCCAGGAAAGTAGCAGGTTTTTGCCCAAGAATATTCTTGTAGGCAAGGACGGCAGGCACGTTATAGGATTTTGTCAGTGCGTACCTTGCTGATGTCAATCCGCTATATTTCATGTCATAGTTATGCGGCCATGGTTTTCCAGGCCCGTATAGGAACACTTCAACGTCCGGTAAAATCGTTCCTGGATGCAGCTTACCAAGCTCCATCGCAGGGGCATAAACAAGCAGCGGCTTCATTGTAGAGCCATTTTGCCTTTCCGTAAACGTTGCATGATTTGCCTGCTGGCGCTTGAAATCACGACCGCCGACAAAGCTGATGATTCTGCCAGTTTTGTTTTCAATCATCATGGCACCGATTTCAACCTGTTCCATAATCGTGATTGTCTTATTCGGATCATCAGGATCAGGAACTTCCTGTGGTTTATCACTGCCATAATACTTATAATTTTTTGCCGTTTCCTGCATCTTGTTGTAGATATCTTTGTTAATGGTCGAATAAATTTTATATCCGTTCTGGCGAAGATCACGATCTGCCAGAGCATCATATTCTTTTCTCAGATCATCATCATTCTTCAAATCCTCTAGTTCATAACCATCACGCTCTGCAAGGATACCTGCTAAAATTTCAACAGC
Source organism: Mesobacillus sp. (assembly GCF_057785455.1). Lineage (NCBI taxonomy): Bacteria > Bacillati > Bacillota > Bacilli > Caryophanales > Bacillaceae > Mesobacillus > Mesobacillus sp. The sequence goes on along the minus strand of NZ_JBYNSB010000001.1, from coordinate 143,404 downwards.
ACGGGACTCAATTTCAAAAGTGAGGTAAGGATACTCTTCAACAGTGTTATCACTAGGGACTTCTTTTACGAAGTCTTTGGTAATATCATAGTTTATTGCCTCCTTAAACTCCTGGTCGGTGATGAAGCCGGCACCATGCATTCTCGTCAGAACCGTTTTGAGCCTGGTCAATCCCGGTTCAAGGCCGGCAGCATCTTTAAGGACACCGTGATTGCTGCTAAATGGCGTATAGCCGAAGGGACTTTGAGGAAGACCGGCGATGAACGCTGCCTGGGGCAGAGTCAAATCCTTGGCATCCTTTCCGAAGATTCCCTTTGCCGCTGCCTGGACACCGGCAATATTGCTGCCGTTTGCATTACGGCCAAACGTTGCGACATTTAAATACGCTTCCAAAATTTCTTTTTTATCGAAAAATTTCTCCAGACGGAGTGCCAGCAGGATTTCTTTCGCTTTACGCGCGAAGGAAATCTCATTGGTCAGGATCTGGTTTTTGATAAGCTGCTGGGTCAGTGTACTTCCCCCGGAAGATGTCGCCGAGTTCGTGACTTCCTGGAAGAGTGCGCGCATGATTGCCTTTGGCACAACGCCGTCATGCTCATAGAAATACTCATCCTCTGTCGCCACTATCGCGTTGACAAGATGTTGGGATACACTATCCAGCTTGACTTCCTCACGGTAGAGGTCTGTCCGGAGCTTGCCGAGATAAACATCATTGGCGAAGTATAAGTCCGAAGTTTCTTCGTAGTTGTATATATCTTTCTTCATCGTTTCGTAAGGCCTGATTTGTTCATCTTTCACAAGGGACGCAAAGTATCCGGCTCCGGCTCCGCCGGCAAATCCGGCACCAAGAACCAGGACGATCATCAATAACAGCAGCATGTTCCAGACAACCGAGTAGGTAATCCTGGCCCCTTTTACGGTTTTTTTATTCGTAAAAAAAGCACCCAAGGATTTTATTTTCTCTTTCCAAGGCTGTTTTTCATCTTGCATTCGTATCATTCCCCCTAAAATCACATACATTATAGCATAAACAAGCATCCGAAAAGTCACGAATCGCCATTTTTCAGAAAATTTATGTCGAATTTGACAACTGATATAACTTTATGGTAAAAATGCTTTATTAACTTTATAGTAAAAGCTGTGAAGGGAATTAGTAGTGCTTCTGTCCATGTTCCAGAAAGCCGGCGGTTGCTGTGAGCCGGTACAAACAGAAGGATGAATTACCTCCCCGAGCGCCGCGAGTGAACAGGACACATAGTAGCTGCGGCCGGTATAACCGTTACATTATTGAGTGGAAGACAAAATTTGTTTTCAAGCCGGGTGGTACCGCGCATATATAGCGTCCCTGCATTTATTGCAGGGGCGTTTTTTATTTGCCCTGATACCTGGTATGAATAGAAAGAAAAGATTGAATGGAGGAAGGAAAATGGATTTATTACAGGACCTGGAATGGCGCGGGATCGTCTACCAGCAGACAGATGAAGAAGGACTTAAAGATTTGCTGACAAAGGAAAAAATCTCACTATACTGTGGAGTTGACCCGACTGCAGACAGCATGCATATCGGACATTTGCTTCCATTCCTGACATTGCGCCGTTTCCAGAATGCAGGGCATCGACCAATAGTACTTGTTGGAGGAGCCACAGGCCTGATCGGCGACCCGAGCGGTAAGAGTGAAGAGCGCAAGCTGCAGACTCTTGAGCAAGTTCAGCTGAACGTTGCAGGCATCAAGAAGCAGCTCGAGCAAATCTTCAGTGTTGAGGGTGAAAATGGAGCAGTAATGGTGAACAACTACGACTGGGCAGGCTCTATGGACATCGTTACCTTCCTGCGTGACTTCGGTAAGCATGTCGGTGTAAACTACATGCTTGCAAAGGACACAATTGCTTCAAGACTTGAAACAGGTATTTCTTTTACAGAATTCACTTACACGATCCTGCAGGCAATGGATTTCTTCCATTTATATGAGAAGCATGACTGCAAGCTTCAAATCGGCGGCAGTGACCAGTGGGGAAATATTACAACTGGACTGGAACTGATCCGCAAAATGTCATCGGAAGGTTCAAAGGCATTTGGCCTGACAATTCCGCTTGTAACAAAGGCAGATGGAACGAAATTCGGCAAATCCGAAAGCGGGGCAGTGTGGCTTGACCCTGAGAAGACTTCACCTTACGAGTTCTACCAGTTCTGGATCAATACAGCAGATGCCGACGTCGTTAAATACCTGAAATACTTCACATTCCTAGGAAAAGAAGAAATCGAAAAGCTTGAAAAATCAGTTCAGGAAGAACCGCATCTTCGCCAGGCCCAAAAGACTTTGGCAGAAGAAATGACTCGCTTGATTCATGGTGAAGAGTCACTGCAGCAGGCAATTAAAATTTCCGCAGCGTTATTCAGCGGCGATGTGAAAAACCTGACAGCCGATGAAATCAAGCAAGGTTTTAAAGATGTTCCATCCTTCAAAGCAGAAGGAGAAGAGGAATTAGGACTGGTCGACCTTTTGGTTGCCGCGAAAATTTCTCCATCAAAACGCCAGGCGCGTGAAGACGTCAGCAATGGCGCAGTATCATTGAATGGAGAGCGTGTGACTGACACTGCTTACGTGCTCGGTGAAGCGGACAAGATCGAAGGTCAATTTACAATTGTGCGCCGCGGTAAAAAGAAATACTTCCTTATTAAATACTAAGTTTTAGTGAAAACAGCCTTCCTGGAGAGCAGGAAGGCTGTTTTTTATGTAAAATTGATAAGGTTTCCTTAAATTCAGGAGATATTACTGTGGGTAACAGCGTTCATATCGTTGCAGACAGCTTAGAATAGCTAGGATACAGCAAATTCTTGTCCAAATCCCGCAAATCACCTTCATGATTCCGCGGAAGTTGGTCGAAATCCCGCAAATTTGCCACTCAATTCCGCAACTCGTATATTTTTACCCAAAAAGTAACAAAAATCTTCGGTACGAACAAACCCAAAACGAAAAATCCCCCGCCAAATGGCAGGGGATTTCATTAAACAAACTATTAACGAGAATAGAATTCAACGATAAGAGCTTCGTTGATTTCAGCTGGAAGTTCAGAACGCTCAGGCATACGAGTGAAAGTTCCTTCTAGCTTGTCTGCATCGAAAGTCAAGAAGTCAGGTACGAAGTTGTTTACTTCGATTGCTTCTTTAACTACATCAAGGTTGCGAGACTTTTCACGAAGTGTGATTGTCTGGCCAGGAGCTACGCGGTAAGATGGGATATCTACGCGTGCGCCATCAACCATGATGTGGCCGTGGTTTACTAACTGGCGAGCTGCACGGCGAGTGCGAGCAAGACCTAGACGGTAAACAACATTGTCAAGGCGAGCTTCAAGAAGGATCATGAAGTTTTCACCGTGCTTACCAGGCATTTTGCCTGCTTTGTCGAACAAGTTACGGAACTGGCGCTCAGTAACTCCGTACATGTGACGAAGCTTTTGCTTCTCTTGAAGTTGCAATCCGTATTCGGATAATTTTTTACGCTGGTTAGGACCATGTGGACCTGGAGCGTAAGGGCGTTTTTCTAATTCTTTACCTGTACCGCTTAGTGAAATTCCAAGACGGCGGGATAGTTTCCAGCTTGGGCCGGTATAACGAGCCATGAATGACTCCTCCTTAGTTTTTATTTTGTAAAATAAAAACAGATTGTGACTAACCATTATGGGTATTTTGTTTTCATGTACCTTCGCCCTAGCAGCAGCGGGTTACGAGATACACCATCAAACCATGTTTGAGGAACAAAATACATACATAATGCAGACCACATAGGCTGCGATATTTTACACAAAGAGTATTATATAATTATTATCGGACTAAAGTCAAGGCAATTTCATAAAAGAAATAGGATTGCGCTTAAAAGATTCTCTTATTAAATCATACTATTTTACTATGTATATGATATACTTGATAGTGATTGTTTCATTTTTTCAAAATTTGGATATTAATTATACGTCGCACTTTGCCATATGAAAAATAGTTATAAAAATCGATCAATCAATAGTCACATCCGATCGCTGTTGCGATTGAAAAACAGGTGATACATATGGAAGAAACATTAGAACATGAAGAAAAAAGGTACAAGCAGCTTTTCAGGGTGACAGAAAAGTTCCATTCAACAATGGATATGGATGCTGTTCTCGGGGAAATCATCTCAACACTGAAGGAGATGTATCCTGCTTTCACCTATTATCTGATGCTGTCCCATGACCACAATGGCTATGCGGGTCTCCCTGTCAAGGAGCTGGAATATGACGGAGAGAATATTACGGCCATGCAGTCCTATGTAAGCGGACAGGTACAATTCGAGGATTCTCTTGCCGATAAAAACTCTATTTTGTACGCTCCTTTAAAAGGGAAGCAGGGGGTATACGGGGTGCTGCAAATTATCGCACCCGACTCGCTCGTTTTCCCGCCAAATGAGGTTGAATTCATCAGGCTTTTGGCCAATACGGCAGGGAGCGCGCTTGAAAATGCCAAGCTGTATGAGCAATCAAGAAAGCTGGTTTCCGACCTGCAATTGATCAATGAAACCTCTCATCAGCTCAATACCAGCCTGCGCATGTCTGATACGATGAAGTTTATCTGCGGACAGATTCTTAAGTCCTTCCAGGCCCAGGAGGTCGGTTTCATCATGCTGAATGGTGAAACTGATGATTACTCTGTGCTCCAGGGCAGCACAAGCTTCTTTTTCTCCAGCCATGCTGCCAGGTATATCATGGATATTGGCATGAGGATCCAGCGTGACAGAGAAGCATTGTTTATCGGTGATCTTGATTCTGAAAAAGATGGACCATCCTTGCAGTTTCGCTCCATCATGGGGGTGCCAATGATCCAGAGCGGCGAACTCAAAGGCTTTGCCCTGGTCCTGCACGAAACACCATATCATTTTTCATTTGATACCTTTAAATTGCTGCAGTCATTGATTCATCACTCGACACTTGCTTTCACAAATTCACTGCTTCGGGAAGAACTTGAGAAAATGGTTGTCACTGACCATCTGACAAGGCTGTATTCAAGGAAATACCTTGATGAGAAAATGAAGCTGAGCATGCTTGAGGATGCTCAGGGAAGTTTCATTCTCATCGATATTGATAATTTTAAATGCGTGAATGACAAATACGGGCATCAGGTTGGCGATGATATTCTCATCCAGCTGGCCAGCCAAATTGCAAAAAATATCCGCGGTACGGATGTTGGTGCAAGATGGGGAGGCGAAGAACTGGCTATTTATTTGCCGGGAGCTCCAATGGAGATAGGCGTCATGATTGCAAACAGGCTTGTTGATAAAGTAGAAAAGCATACCCAGCCGAATGTCACGATCTCGTGCGGTGTCTCTGCCTGGGTAAAAGGCCAGGAAGATACAGTAAAGTCTGTATTCAAGAGGGCGGATCAGGCCTTATACATGGCAAAAAGCTCCGGCAAAAACAAAGTCGTTGTCCAGAAAGAAAATCAATTCGATTTCATCAGCACTCAGGAATGAGTGCTTTTTTATTGTGTAGAACTTCTTCCTTTTTTTCCTGAGATAAAATGCTTTCCATAATGAGTTAAATATCATATCCTGAATATGGGAGTATTTTGTAAGCGGTTACAAAAAGTATAGGAGGATTAGTATGACAGAGAAACGATTCGAAACAGAAGTAATCCATTCAGGATATAAGTCAGACGAATTCAGGGGAAGTCTGGCTCCGCCGCTATTCCAAACGAGCACATTCACATTCGAAACTGCCGAGCAGGGTGCAAGGCGCTTTGCTGGCGAAGAGGATGGTTTCATTTATTCCCGCCTGGGAAATCCGACGGTCGCGATGCTTGAGGAAAGGATGGCGGCCATTGAAAAAGGTGAGAAAGCACTGGCATTCGCTTCCGGAATGGCTGCTGTTTCTGCAATTCTGATTTCACTGACCAGAAGCGGTGACCATATCCTTTGTTCTCAGGGTGTATATGGCTGTACGTTCGGACTGCTTCAGCTTATGCAGGAAAAATATGATATTCATCATGATTTCTCGATGATGTCAACGAGAGAAGAAGTATTGGCAGCGATTAAGCCTGAGACGGCATGTATTTATATTGAAACTCCTATCAATCCGACCATGAGGCTTGTGGACCTGGAAATGGTCGCTGAAGTTGCCAGGGAAAAAGGGATCCCGGTCGTCGTCGATAATACCTTCAGTTCCCCGTATCTGCAAAATCCAATCGAGCTGGGCTGTGATTTTGTCATTCACAGCGCAACGAAATACATTTGCGGTCACGGGGATGTCATTGCCGGTATCGCAGTTGGGCCAAAGGAAATCATGTCCAAGATCGCGATGACGACACAGAAGGACATAGGCGGAGTCATGTCGCCATTTGATGCATGGCTGCTGCTTCGCGGCTTGAAGACGCTTCCAGTCAGGATGGATCGCCATTGTGACAATGCGGAAAAATTGGCTGCTTATCTTTCAGAACATCCAGCTGTTGAGGAGGTCATTTTTCCAGGAGACCCTAAGCATCCTGATTACAGCATTGCGAAAAAGCAAATGCGTAAGCCAGGCGGGCTGATTTCCTTCAATATTAAAGGGGGACAGGAAGCTGCCCAGCTCTTCATGAATCAATTAAAGCTGATTAAAATCGCCGTCAGCCTTGGAGACGCAGAAACATTGATCCAGCATCCCGCTACGATGACTCATGCAGTTGTACCAAAGGAAGCACGGGAAAAAATGGGCATCAAGGATAATATGCTGAGGCTATCGGTTGGCCTGGAAGCATGGGAGGATCTGCGCGATGACCTTGAAGCTGCTTTTGAAGCGGTAAGAAAGGAAAGTAAGCAGGAAAGCGGCACTCTATAAGTTACTTTTTAAACCCATTCTGTAAAACTGCCAATCAGGCTGTTGCACTGCAGCGAAGTTTCACAGCGGCAAATTAGAAAATATAAAAGAAGCAGTCATCCATTAGTGGGTGACTGCCTCCTGTCTTTATTAGATATACCGCACTAATACCTCTACAAATTCCTCAAGCTTCTGCTGATCCAGCTCATCAAAGCGGTTTTTCTCAGGGGAGTCGATATCGAGAACCCCGATTACTTCACCATCTTTAATCATTGGAACGACAATTTCGGATTGAGATGCCGCATCACAGGCGATATGGCCAGGGAATAAATGGACGTCTTCGATTCGCTGCGTTTCTTTATTTGCTGCCGCAGTACCGCAGACTCCTCTGCCAAGCGGAATGCGGACACAGGCAGGCAATCCCTGGAATGGTCCAAGAACCAGCTCGCCGTCCTCCATCAAATAAAAGCCAGTCCAGTTGACGCGGTCAAGGAATTGGTTAAGGAGAGCTGAAGCATTGCTAAAGTTTGCAATCGCATTTTTTTCATCCTCGACCAGAGCTTTTAACTGCTTTATTAATAGATCGTAATTTTTATCACGGCTATCGCTGTAAGTTTCGACTTTAAACATTGTTTTTCCCCCTTATTCAAGAAGTTTTACTATACATTGTATCAAATAACAGCGAAACAATGGAGACTTTGTCGAGCTTTTTTTAAAGGGAATTTCAAAGATTTCAAGAAAGGTAAACCTATGAAGAAATGTGAGGAAGGCGAGGGGTGGAGATGAGGAAAAATTCGAGAGCTGCCATTATTGATGCGGCCATCTGCTTGTTTAATACGAAGGGGTTCAATGGTACATCAATCAGGGATATTGCAGCAAAGGCGGATGTGAATGCAGCGAATATCTCTTACTATTTCCAGAATAAGAATGGCCTCCTCGAAAACTGCTTTACAGCCTTTTTTGAACGATATTTGGAGGAGCTGGAGAAAGGCTACGCTTTGCTGGATTGCGGGGCGGAAATCTGCCTGAAGGCGATGGTAGACAATGTTTTAAGGTTCCAGTGTGAGAATACCCAGTTAACCAGATTTATCCTCAGGGAAATGTCAATAGATTCACAGGTTGTTCGTGAAATCATGTCAACGTATCATGTGAAGGAGCGGTATTTATTCAAGCTTGTGCTTGACCGCGGGATGGAGAACGGCGAATTCAGGAACCTTTCCCACCAATACGTCATTTTGCAGCTGAAATCCCTTCTGTCGATGCCATTTTTGAATACTCATTATGTGACAGAGGTTCTCCATGTACTGCCTCATGAGCGCTATTTTGCCGATCGATATGGCAGAGAGATATCCGAGTGGATTAAGGGAACAATCTGTGCCAGCCAGCATCTGCCGCAAAAAATGTTAATTAATATATAAATAGATAGAAACCGGCTTGATTAAAAGCCGGTTTCTATTTTTTTTGGCTGAGCATCTTATCCAGCCCCTGGCCCAGTTCCTTTGCCTGGTGTGCATCTGAGCCATAAATCAGGGGAATTCCCAATGCCTCTGCCTTTTTGATGACCCACTCAGGCGGATATGGCTCCCGGCACAGGGGTTTTGCTGTTCCGGCACCATTATAGTCCAGCTCGTACCCTTTTTCTGCAATACACTGCAGTATTTCCGCGATTTCCTTTTCAAAGTTCTGAAGGGGAGGGTACTTTAGCTGGAACTTACTTGCCAATGTTATATGGCCAATTCTTTTGGGCTTGTACTGCCCCAAATCAGCCTGCAAGGATTTTATTACAGTCTGATAATACCGTTGATGGACAGCTTCCACAGAGCCGTAGTGCCGGATCATTTCCCAGAAATGGTCGGGACTGTAATCAATGCAGTCGTACTTGCCATGATTATTTTTTAAAAAGTGCACGGAAAGTACAGCATCATCGAGGCAGCGGCCATATTCATTCAGGAAGTCAGCTGTCTCCCTTTCGTATCCTTCGATAAAATCAACCTCAAAGCCTGTGTTGACCTTTATTTTTCCTCTATACTCCTGCTTTACTTTTTCAATCGCGGTAAAATAATCATCCAGGTCCTCGTGCTTCATAGCGCTGTCCTTGAAAGGGGTTGGATCTGTGAACCCAATCGGCAGCGGGGCGTGTTCAGCAAAAGTAATTTCTGTGTAACCGAGCTGCAAAGCCCTCTCCAGATAATCATCAAATGTATCCTTCGTACCATGCGGGCAGAAAGAAGTATGTACATGTCCGTCTTTCATAAATCGCACCTCCAAAAGCTATTAATTTACCAGGGCAGGGAGCCGAATCGGCTTAATTCGGATAATTTCAACAAAAAATATGAAATTAATAGTCAAAAAATGTCGTTTACATGGTAATATAAATACATTATACACGCATTTATCAATTCTTTTTTATATAGATGGTATAGAACTTGGAATTTGTGAGGCCAGGGGGATAACAATGGAGTACATAATTGGCGGAATTGCTATATTGATCATTGTATATTTTATAGGGTACTTTATGAAACGAAAATTTTACAGCGAGGTAGATAAATACGAAGCCTGGAAAATCGACATCATGAACAGGCCTGTTCTTGAGGAAATGTCAAAGGTGAAGCAGCTGAACATGACCGGGCAAACGGAGGAGCTGTTTGAACGCTGGCGGCAGGAATGGGATGAACTCGTTACTGCCAAGCTTCCCGGAATTGAGGATTATTTGTTCGATGCCGAGGAATATATCGACAGATACCGCTTCAGCAAGGCGAAGGAATCGCTCGCTGCGATTGACACCAAGCTGACAGAAACCGAGGATAAAATCAAAAAAATCCTTCACGAACTGAATGAACTGGTCGGAAGCGAAGAAAAGAACCGTGAGGAAATCGACGGGCTTAAAGAGCAATATAGAGAATGCAAGAAGAATCTGCTGACACACCGCCACAGCTTCGGGAAGGCGGAAGCAAGCCTTGAAGCGATGCTGGAGGAAATCCAGGCGAAATTTACCGAGTTCGATGATAAAACCGAGAATGGGAATTATCTTGAAGCAAGAGAGACGGTCCTTTCCATAAAGGCAAAGCTTGACGAGGCTGCCGAGAAAATGGACACAATCCCCGAATTGCTTCATGATTGCCAGTCAGTGATCCCGGCCCAGGTCAGTGATCTTAAAGACGGAATCAGGGAAATGTCCGCACAAGGATATGTCCTTGGTCACTTGAACGGCGAAGAAGAGCTTGAGAACATTGGCTTAGAACTAGCTCAATACCTGGAATCACTTGAAAGCGGAGATGTGGAAAAAGCGAGAGAGGGAATCCATGGCTTAAGGGGTAAGGTTGACAATTTGTTTGACCTGCTTGAACAAGAAGTGATGGCAAAGCAATACATTACGAAGACAGAGCATGAGTCTAGGGAAATCCTGGTTAAGGCGATTACAGAAAGCAAAACCCTTAAGGATGAGACGAAGCATATCCAGGAAAGCTACCATCTTTCCGAAAAAGAGCTAGAAGCCCAAAGTCATGTGGAGCAGCAATTGAAGGCATTGATCAAACGTTTTGAATTGATTGACCACCGCATCACAGATAATGACACAGCCCAAAGCTTGATCAAAACAGAGCTTGAAGAGGCTAGGCAGCAGCTTGATGCTCTTGTCGAGGAACAGAAAGCCCTTATGGAAAAGCTGAGCGCCCTCCGCAAGGACGAAATTGGCGCAAGGGAAAAGGTAAAGGAGCTATCCAAAAAGATTACCGACTTGATCCGCAAGGTGTCCAAAAGCAATATGCCAGGGTTATCGCAGGACTACAAGTATCTTTTGGATGATGCAAACGAAAGCATAAAGCAAGTCAATGAAAAGCTGGACGAAAAGCCGCTAGATATCCCTTCAGTGAATCAGTATCTTGAGATTGCTGTTTTAACGGTAAATAAGCTTGAAGCATCCACTGAAGAAATTGTGGAAACAGTCATGCTCGCGGAAAATGTGATTCAATATGGAAACAGATACCGCAGCCGTTATCCATCTGTAGACAGAGGTCTGCGCGAAGCGGAAGAGTACTTCAGGAATTATGATTATCGCCAGGCACTCGAGCAGGCAGCAACTTCAATTGAAGAAGTCGAACCGGGCGCCCTGAAGAAAATCGAAGTCATGCTTTCAGATAAAAAATCTTAACCAATCAGGTCTCCTAAAACGGAGACCTGTTTTTTTGGAGACACTTTCTGGAAGAGTAAACGGGGGGGCAGCAACGTATTGAACATTAAGTGACAGAAAGGATTGTTTGATAAGCCAAAGCAGAAGATTTTGGAGATAATAACGGCAGGTTCTCTTTCACGCTGCTGCTTTCATTTCCTGCAAGCATTTATTATGATAAGATTTTTAATTAGCATCGATGTTTAAAAATAGGGGGAAAGACGATGATTTACCTGGATAATAGTGCGACAACAAAACCCTATAAAGAAGTTTTGGATTCATTTCTAAAAGTTTCAACCGACTTTTTCGGAAATCCCTCATCTCTTCACAAAATTGGCGGCCAGGCAGAAAAGCTGCTTCAGCAAGCTCGGAGCCAGGTCGCAAAGCTTCTTGGCGTGAAGGAAACAGAGGTATTATTTACTTCCGGCGGTACGGAGAGCAACAACCTGGCAGTTAAGGGAGTGGCGATGGCTTACAAGGAAAGAGGGAAGCACATCATCACAACAGCTATTGAGCATGCTTCCATCTACAATACCATGGAACAGCTAGAGTCCCTGGGCTTTGAAATTACTTACATCAAGCCTGATGCCAATGGTTTTATCCGTGTAGAAGATATAGAGGCCGAAATGAGGGATGATACGATCCTCGTTTCAGTCATTCACGTCAATAATGAAGTCGGCACCATCCAGCCTGTTGAGGGTATTGGCTACATGTTAAAAAAGCATCCTAAATCTCTTTTCCATGTTGACCATGTCCAGGGGGTCGGAAAGGTGCCGTTGGATTTAGATAAAGCAGGAGTGCATTTATGCACGATTTCCGGACATAAATTCCATGGTTTGAAAGGAACCGGTGCTCTTTATATAAAAGAAGGAGTACGGTTATCCCCATTATTCACCGGCGGCAGCCAGGAATGGAAGCAGAGAAGCGGCACGGAAAACGTCGCAGGGATTGTTGCGATGTCCAAGGCACTAAGAATGGCGCTGGATGAGCATAAACAAAAGCTGAATCTAATGACAGCGGTGATGGAAAGATTAAGGGATGGAATCAGCCAGACAGAGGGAATTACCGTCCATACCCCATGGGAAAATAGCGCACCGCATATTTTGAATTTCTCTGTCAAAGGATTGAAGGCAGAGACGTTTGTCCATGCCCTTGAGGAAAAAGATATTTTTGTTTCTACTACAAGCGCTTGTTCTTCGAAAAAGAAGGCGGCAAGCAAAACACTATTGGCGATGGGCGTGCCGGCAGATGAGGCAGAAAGTGCGATTCGAATCAGTCTTACCTACAGCAATACGATTGAGGAAGCTGATCTTGCGGTAAAAGCAATCAAACAGGCAGTAAAACATTTAAGCGAGGTAGTAAAAAAATGATGTATGATCGCATTTTGGTCCGGTATGGAGAAATATCGACCAAAGGAAGAAATCGAAATAAATTTATCGACAGACTTAGAAAAAATATCAAAAGGCTTTTAAGCGATTTTCCAAAGGCTGAAATCAAGGCAGACCGCGACCGCATGTTCATTCTCCTGAATGGGGAAGACAGCGAAGAAGTGGGAAAGAGAATCAAGAAAGTCTTTGGAATTCAATCCTTCAGCCCAGCAATCAAGGTTGAGAAGGATATCGAGAAAATGCAGGATGCTGCTCTGGAGCTTTTCAGGAAAGTCCACAAACCTGGCCAGACCTTTAAAATCACGGCAAAACGCTCAGATAAAACCTTTGAGCTTGATACAAATGGGATTAACTCGACTTTCGGCGGCCATATCTTGCGGAATACAGACGGATTGACCGTCGATGTGAGAAATCCTGAAATCAATCTCCTGATTGAAATCAGGAAGGAAGCTGCCTATATCTCTGCAGAAACGATCAAAGGTGCAGGGGGGCTTCCTGCTGCATCTGGCGGCAAAGGCATGCTTATGCTGTCTGGAGGTATCGATAGTCCGGTTGCTGGTTATCTGACAATGAAGAGAGGACTTGAAGTCGAGGGCGTCCACTTCTTCAGCCCTCCATTCACAAGTGAAAGAGCCAAACAGAAGGTAATCGACCTGTCTGAAAAGCTCGCTGAAGTCACTGGCCATTTTGCATTACACATCGTGCCATTCACAGAGATTCAGCAGGCGATCCATAAGCAGGTGCCTGAAAACTATACGATGACAACAACGAGAAGACTGATGCTCCGCATTACAGACGCCATCAGGGAAAAACAGGGCGGACTTGCGATCATCACCGGAGAAAGCCTTGGACAGGTAGCAAGCCAAACTCTTGAAAGCATGTATGCAATCAACGAAGTCACAAGCACGCCGATAATCAGGCCTTTAATTACGATGGACAAGCTTGAAATCATGGATATCGCCCATGAAATCGATACACATGACATTTCTATCCGCCCTTATGAGGATTGCTGTACCGTCTTTGTACCTGCATCGCCAAAAACAAAGCCGAAATTGGAAAAAGTACAGAACTTTGAAAGTTACTTTGATTTTGAAGAGCTGATCCAGAAAGCAGTAGAAGGAACAGAGCGCATCGTGATACAACCGGCATTTGAAAGAAAAGACGATCTAATGGATGAGTTATTTTAAGACAATATAAACTTTGTTAAAAATTTGTGAACAATTACCAATTAATCTTCAGTATTAAGCCATGTGTTTCTACACACTCTATACTCACAAGGAGGTGAAAACACATGGCAAACAACAACAACTCAAACCAACTTCTAGTTCCTGGAGTTCAACAAGCTCTTGATCAAATGAAGTACGAAATCGCTACAGAATTCGGTGTACAACTAGGTGGAGAAACTACTTCTCGCGCTAACGGATCTGTAGGAGGAGAAATCACTAAGCGTTTAGTTCAAATGGCTGAACAACAACTTGGTGGCGGATTCTCTCGCTAATCAAAAATAAATAACATGGCTACAAGGAGTGGGGCAGATGCCCTGCTCCTTTTATTTTTGGGCGGACTTATTGATTAGGATGACTGGAAATTTAAGCGCAATTTTTGATTTGAATTGTCTTGGGAGCCGTTGCTATAACAATTCACCCGTGATTTTTAGGTTCGAATTGTCTTGGCGTCCCTTGCTATAACAATTCACCCGTGATTTTTAGGTTCGAATTGTCTTGGGAGCCCTTGCTATAACAATTCACCCGTGATTTTTCAATTTGAATTGTCTTGGGAGCCTTGCTATAACAATTCACACGTGATTTTTGGGTTCGAATTGTCTTGGTCGCCCGTACTATAACAATTCACCCGTGATTTTTCAATTTGAATTGTCTTGGCGTCCCTTGCTATAACAATTCACCCGTGATTTTTCAATTTGAAATGTCTTGGCGTCCCTTGCTGTAACAATTCACCCGTGATTCTTCGCTTTGAATTGTCTTGGAAAGCGCCAAATTATCATCATGCAATTGACGGCCTATTTGGTAATAACTTGCCTATGTATTTTTATCTTATAATTTTTAATTTTAAAATAATTTTGTATAATGAGAGAGTGGGGATACATCTATAAAAATTTAAGGGGGAAGAGTATGAACAGGGAAGAATTGATTGCGCCGCAAAAGTATAACCTTGTCTCGGAAATTGAGCGTTTTGCCAAGGAGGAAGGCAGGAAAGCCATCCTTTGGGAAAATGAAGAAGGTAATACTAAAGAAATTACATACAGTGAATTGCTGAAAAATGCAAACAAGATTGGAAACGTTTTCTCGAAGCACGGGCTGAAGCAGGGTGATGTTGTCCTTGTAGTGGTACCGCGGCTGATTGAGGCATACCAGACTTATATTGCTGCTTTGAAAATGGGACTTGTTGTCATTCCGAGTTCTGAAATGCTAAGGGCTAAGGATTATCAATACCGCATTACACATGGGGATGTTAAGGCGGTAATAAGTTTTGCACCTTTTACAGAGGAATTTTCTGAGATTGAGGATGTCCAGAATCTTCCTAAGTTCGTTATTGGTGCCGACAAAGAAGGCTGGATCCATCTTGATAAAGAAATGGAAGCCGCATCAGCTGAATTTGAGATAGCTGCTACTGAACGTGATGATATGGCCTTCCTGAGCTACACCTCTGGCACTACCGGCAATCCAAAGGGTGTTGTCCACACTCACGGCTGGGCTTATGCACACTTGCGTACAGCAGCTGCTAACTGGCTTGGAATTGAAGACGGGGATACTGTATGGGCAACAGCGGGACCTGGCTGGCAGAAATGGATCTGGAGCCCGTTCCTGTCTGTCATGGGTACAGGTGCTGCAGGTCTCGTTTATCACGGTAAATTTGAGCCTCAGAAGTATTTGTCACTCCTGCAAAAATACAATGTTAATGTTCTTTGCTGCACGCCTACAGAGTACCGCCTGATGGCTAAGGTTGAGAATATCGGGGATTACGGCCTGCCTGGGCTGCACAGCGCAGTTTCCGCTGGAGAGCCGCTTAACAGGGAGGTAATCGAAACCTTCAAGAAGCATTTCAATGTTGATGTTCGCGACGGTTATGGACAGACAGAGAATACTCTGCTTGTCGGCGTAACGAAGGGAATGGAACTGAAGCCAGGCTCGATGGGGAAACCGACTCCAGGCAATAGAGTAGATATCATCAATGAGAATGGAGAGCCCTGTGCGCCTGGCGAAGTTGGTGATATTGCCGTGCATATTGAAACACCTGCATTGTTTAAGAACTACTACAAGGATCCTGAACGAACAGCCATGCAGTTCCGCGGCGACTACTATGTAACGGGTGACAAGGCCACCAAGGATGATGAAGGCTACTTCTGGTTTGAGGGCCGCGGTGATGACATCATTATCAGCTCAGGCTACACAATCGGGCCTTTCGAGGTAGAGGACGCGCTTGTCAAACACCCGTATGTAAAAGAATGCGCGGTTGTTGCATCTCCAGATGAAATTCGCGGTCATATTGTAAAAGCCTTTGTCGTCTTAAGAGAAGGAGTTAGCCCTGACCAGGAAAATCTAGTAACTGAACTGCAGCAGCATGTTAAAGATTTAACTGCACCATATAAATATCCAAGAAAAATCGAATTTTTAGAGGATCTTCCCAAAACCACATCTGGAAAAATCAGACGCATTGAGCTAAGGAAAAAGGAATTGGAAGCTGCAAGTAAATAATTTTAAAAGCAGGCTGAATGCAGCCTGCTTTTTATTGTGCAAAAATTAGGGTATATATAAGTATGGAAAGGGTGATTCATTTGGAAATCGTAATCAGAGAGGCAGCTTTAAGCGAGCTCTCTAAAATTCAATTCAATGAAAATGAGGGAATCAGAATCCTTGCTGAATTCGTTGGCACATGCTCGATCGCTACAGATATTGAGCTTCAGATAGAAGAAAAGCAGGAAGAGGATACAGCAGTCAACGAAAGCGGTGTTCAATTCTTTGTTCCTAAAAAATCAATAGAGTCTTTGCCGGATAGAATTTTCCTGGACTATAAACCAGGGATGGGATACAAGATTTCTTCCGCAGAAGAAACCTTTGGCTATAACTTCAAACTTAAAGCAAGGAATTCTTAGAATGTTTAAAAATAGCCCTTAATGGGTTATTTTTTTTTGAATTGTTTTCTAGGTGCCTCACTACTTTACTAATAGAATGCTGTCCGTATGTGTGACACAAAAGGACAGGTTGCAATGTTCTGTCCGTAAGCGCGTCTAAACGGACAGGTTGCAAGGATGGAAAGGAAAAGCTGTCCGTAAGCACGTCTCAATCAATCCGGAGGTTATTAGAGAGATTTCGAATTTAGGTCATCCATCCAATTTACAAATATTGCAATAAGTTAACTCTCCCGTTTTTGGCCGCCAATTGTTTTTAGCCATCGACCATGCCCTTGCATGATCCATAACTCATAATATCCCAACAATTTGTTTCTTATTAGTAAAAGAAAAAGATTGTCAGTGTCGCAGATGCCCCTTATAATGAATATTATTTCGAGTCTAGAAAGATTAGGGGTGTCAACATATGAATAATCGTACGGAGCTGCAGGCTGGCGTATGGTATGCAGCATTTTCATACATTTTGTGGGGAGTGCTTCCGATTTATTGGAAGCTGCTTGGCAGCGTGAATGCGGACGAAATCCTGGCAAATCGGGTTTTCTGGTCATTTTTCTTTGTTGCGGCGATTCTTTTGATTAATAAGAAATGGGGCATGTTCACCGAAACGCTGAAGGGGCTTGCTGCGAATAAGAAGCAGCTTGGTGCACTTACGGTAGCATCTTTGCTGATCAGTATCAACTGGTTCATCTACATCTGGGCCGTCAATTCAGACCAGATGATTGAAGCGAGTCTCGGGTATTATATCAACCCGCTTGTCAGTGTGCTGCTGGGGATGGTTTTTCTAAAGGAAAGGCTCAGCAAAATGCAATATGCTTCCTTTGGCCTTGCAGCAATTGGCGTCCTGGTGCTGACAATATCATATGGCCAATTTCCGTGGATTTCGCTCTCGCTGGCTGTTTCTTTCGGGCTGTATGGCCTTGCCAAGAAGCTGATTAAGGTTGATTCCACCGTTGGCCTCGCGCTTGAAACGCTCGTAGTCATGCCGCTGTCAGCTATTTATATCGGCTACCTGATCAGCCAGGATACAAACTCGCTGTTTACTTCAGGATGGTCCACCAGCCTTCTGCTTATTGGAGCAGGAGCTGCAACAGCTGTTCCATTGCTGTACTTTGCGAAGGGGGCGCAAAGGATTCCCCTTGCCACACTAGGAATCCTGCAATATATCGCGCCAACGCTCACCTTGATTCTCGGAGTTTTTGTTTACCATGAAGGCTTTTCATCAGTCCATCTGCTAGCTTTCACCTTTATCTGGTCTGCTTTGATTCTTTACTCTCTGTCAAGAACGAAACTGGGTACATCCTTCAAATGGAAAAAACAAAAGGAAATGCATATGTAAAAAGAGCTGCGGAGAATTATTCCGCAGCTCTTTTTTTTATTCTTCAGCTCTGTTAAACAAGGCTGTTGATTTCCGTTCCAGGCGCTGCGCTTTCCTCTGAAAAATTATGAAAAAGCCCAATTACCGGCTTTTTCAAGAGCAAATTTTTCTTGGGGCGTGCGGTGAGCCTCCTCGTCGCTTTGCTCCTGCGGGTTAAAACGGCCCCTTCTTATCGGGCCATTTCTACCAGGGTCTCACCTGTCACGCTGCATCCCGAAGGAGTCTTCGCGCCTTCCACTACAATCAGAAGGGTTTAAAAATGAACATTCAGCTATACCAGAGCTTTTTAAAATAATATGGCTCTAGTTACAAGAACGTCCTCTTCACTTTTTCCCAGAAGGAATTATCCTTCAGTTTGACTGTCTTGATGAATTGGCCGCTTAATTTGACATCGAATTTTTCGACATGCTGGATGCTGAGGGCTTCGTTATCCATCCCCATGATTGGATAATCATTTCCATCCTGGGCAACCTTGAATGTAAGCTTTCTGTCCCCGCTCAGGATGAAGGATGATCCGAGCGTGCGGTAATGGTTATTGTTCACGGACGCGAGCTCGCTAACCTGCATGCATGGCAGCAGCGGATCGACGATGGCTCCATTGACTGATTTATTATAGGCTGTGCTGCCGGTTGGGGTAGCAACGATCATGCCATCTCCGCGGAAGGTTTCAAAATGGATATCATCAATGAATACATCCATGACGAAAGCCTTGATAATTGCCGTACGTACACTGAATTCATTCAAGCAGGTAAAAGAAGTTTCTTCATCAATCGTTACCTCGATTGTCGGGTAGCGTCTAACCTCTATTTGCGCATTCCTGGTTGCTTCAATCATTTTGTCTGTATCCTCAAGGTGGAAATCACAATACATATTCAGGGATCCAGTTGTTGAAATGCCAGCATATAAACAATCCTCACGGAAACCGGTTTTTCGTACCGCCTGAAGGAATGTCCCGTCATCGCCAATGCTGACAATGATATTGGCGTTCCGGTGGTCAGAAACGGCATGGAATTCATATTGGGCGGCGAGGTCATATAACGGTTTAACTTTTTCCAGCATTTCTGCATCAGGTTTATGGTAAAAATAAATATTGCGGCGGTCTGACATGAGTGATTCCTCCAAACATTATGTAATTTTCCATATTTTTACCCACATTTGAAAACTTTTGCTAAAATAAATGTTATTGATATCAGTTTATCATTTTTCCACAGCTATTAAAAATATGAGCTATATAAGGGGGGCTATAAACATGAATGGGAAAAGGTGGGCGGCATTAGGGATTGCCGCAGGTTTATTCATTGCTTCGACCGTCATCAATCTATTGTCGACATTTGCATTCAGCGATGCTGAGAATGCATTCAATGATATTTTTGCTGTGTCCGAGGAAATGTTTGCGGAGGAAGTCGTCGAGGAAGGGGATATGCTGAGTAAAATCGCTGTCCTTTCCATTGATGGTGTAATCCAGGATACAGGCGATGCGGAATCATTCTTCCAAAGTCCGATGTATAATCACAAGGCGTTCATGGAGCAGCTTGATTATGTAAAGGAAAGTGATGATGTAAAGGCTGTCATCATAAGGGTCAACTCTCCTGGAGGGGGAGTAGTTGAGAGTGCCGAGATTCACGACAAAATCAAAGAGATTCAGAAGGAAACGAAGAAGCCTGTCTATATTTCAATGGGCTCGATGGCAGCATCAGGCGGCTATTATGTTTCGGCTCCAGCCAATAAAATTTTCGCCAGCCCTGAAACGTTGACTGGCTCTCTCGGGGTGATTATGCAGGGGATCAATTATGCTGGTCTCGCTGAAAAATATGGTGTCGAGTTCAACACAATCAAGAGCGGGCCTTATAAGGATATCATGAGCCCTACCAGGGAAATGACCGAGGAAGAAAGGAAAATCCTTCAGTCCATGATCAATAATTCTTATGAAGGCTTTGTGAAGGTTATTTCCGAAGGCAGGGGCATGTCAGCAGCTGAAGTGAAAAAAATCGCAGATGGCCGCATCTATGACGGCCGCCAGGCGAAAGAACTGAATCTGATTGATGGCTTTGGCTATCTTGAGGATGTCATCGATACGGTGCGCAAGGATAACAAGCTCGGTGATGCCCAGGTAGTAAAATATACAGAGAGTATGGGCATCGGCTCCTTCTTCAGCATGAGTGCACAAAAAATAATGGGGAAAGACGCAGAAATGGCCGGTCTGATGAAAATGCTGTCCCAGCCTAACTCTCCCCGTTTAATGTATTTGTATGCGGAATAAGGGGGGACGGAAATGAATTCAAACGAATTTGAAAAAGATGGGCAGACCGGAGCATCTTCTTACATGAACGATTCTGAAAAACTGGTACCCGGCTCTGGTGAAAGTATGAGTGTCTCTGAACAAGGTATACACACTGAAGTTCCTCAAACTGATCCGTACACAAAAGCTGATGCTATAAGAACTGAGGACCCCCAGGCAGTTGAGCATAAAGCAAGAATCGATGAGAACCGCCACTATGAACCTTCAAAAGAGACAAAGGTGATCTCTCCATATGAAGGTCTGTACGCAGGTTTTTGGATGCGTCTTTGGGCATACCTGCTGGATTTGATTGTGATCGGCAGTGTGAACAGGATGATTTTGAATCCGGTATTCAGGGCGCTTGATGTGCCGCTTGCTGAAAATGAAATGTTCGCGCCGATGTCTATTGCGACTGCCATTGTGTTTTACCTTTATTTTGTTCTGATGACCAAGTTCTATGGCCAGACTCTCGGCAAGATGGTGTTTGGCCTGAAGGTCGTTGAGCTTGACGGTAAGCGCTTATCATGGGGGACCGTCATTTTTCGGGAGTGGATTGGCCGCTTCATTTCAGCCACCGTCATGATCCTGTATATCGTTGTTGCTTTTACAAACAAGAAACAGGGTTTGCATGACCTTTTTGCCGATACGTCTGTTATATATGAACCACGCTGATATTTAAACCTGCCCAGGCAGGTTTATTTTTTTTGCAATGGTTGATACTAATAAGCTGAAAGGTTGTGGAGACGATGAAATGGGTGCTGCTTGCCATACTGCTTTTCATCTTGCTGGTAATCATTATTCTTATTACAAAAGTGAAGATTTTTTTAGATTATTTCCACGGCAATGATAATGATCATTTGAAGGTGACTTTTAAGGCTTGGGGCGGACTTTTGAAATATAAAGTTGAAATCCCGGTTATTAAGATTGATGATAACTCCCCGACGCTGATTGCAGAGGAGAAGATTCAGTCCGGACCGGGTGAAAATGAGACCAAGGAGAAAACATCCCAGGTGGATAAAAATGATTTGCTCACCAGTCTGAGTGATTTTAGGCATTTGCTTGCGCATATTGCCGGCTTTCACAAAATCGTTCGCAGCTTCCTTGCCAAGGTCACCGTCCGCAATATTGAATGGCACACTATGGTTGGTGTGGGAGATGCTGCTGCCACAGGGGTGCTAACGGGCGCTTTCTGGGCTGTGAAGGGCGGAATCATTGGAATCATCAGCAGCTATATGAAACTTAGAGAAATGCCGATTATGTCTATCACACCTAGCTTTCAATATGCTGTCTCGATAACTAGCTTTAAATGTATGTTTCAGGTGAGAGTCGGGCATGCTATTTTAGCAGGTATAAAGATGGTTAAATATTGGAAAGGCGGATGGCCTGAATTTAAAACAAGGCCATTGAACGCCCTTTCAGGTGATAAAACTAATACCGTTTAAACAAGGAGGAAACAGGAATGTCCGACCATCCAATTCAAGGACTAATGACGACTGCCATGGAAAGTTTAAAAGAAATGATTGATGTGAACACAATCATTGGAGACCCTGTAGAAACACCGGATGGAAGTGTAATCCTGACCGTTTCGAAGGTAGGCTTCGGCTTTGCTGCCGGTGGAAGCGAATTTGTATTGGACAGCGCGAAAGGCGGATCTGGCGGATCAGGCGGTTCCGGAGGGCAGTCCGGCGGTTCACAGCATCCCTTTGGCGGAGGCAGCGGTGGCGGTGTATCCATTACACCTATTGCCTTCCTGATTGTCAGCTCACATGGCGTGAAGATGCTGCATCTTGACGAAAGCACTCATTTGTATGAAAAGATCCTGGATCTTGCCCCTCAAGCAGTTGATAAGATCCAGCAAATGATGGCAAAGAAGGATCAGGACAAACAGAACGGAAACCAGAATGGCGGCCAGGGCAACAGATCCGACTATGATGGACCTAAAACTGATCTTGATCTATAACATGCAGCTGCCTTTTCGCATGGAGAGGCAGCTTTACTATGCCATTTACGGTTAAATTGATTCTGAAGGCACAAACCATATCGTAAAATAATTGCAAAAATTGGCTTTAAAAGATATATTAACACTGTACATAAAATGGACAAGGAGGATGGCAGGTATGGCATCTATTACATTTAAGGGGAACCCAGTTACATTGCTAGGAAATGAAGTGAAAGTAGGGGATCAGGCTCCTGATTTCAAAGTACTTGCAAACGATTTATCTGAAGTGACACTTCAGGATTCTAAGGGGCAGGTTAGATTGATCAGCGTAGTGCCTTCACTTGATACAGGTGTTTGTGATGCACAGACACGCCGTTTCAATGAGGAAGCTTCCAATCTTGATAATGTCAAAATTTTGACAGTCAGCGTGGACCTTCCATTCGCTCAGAAGCGCTGGTGCGGAGCAGCTGGAATCGAGAATGTCCAGACGCTTTCTGATCACCGTGAGCTTTCATTCGGAGAAGCATACGGAGTTGCAATCAAGGAACTTCGCTTACTTGCACGTGCAGTATTTGTTGTTGATTCCAGCGACAAAGTGACATATGTTGAGTATGTCAGCGAAGCGACAGACCACCCTGATTATGAAGCAGCAGTAGAAGCTGCAAAGCAAGCAAGATAAGAGCCTTCCAAGACAAGCCGCAGGAAACTGCGGCTTGTTTTTATCATTGTTTAGGAAGTTATAAAATGATTTTGATGTGGATAACTATATTAGTTGTCTTAATCCAGCTCCAGCGCCTAGCCCCTCGAAACGCTTGTCTAGCTGCGGCTCCTAACTCCTCGAGACGCTTCGGTCCTGCCATTGAAGTCAAAGAGCGACTTCACTGGCAGGCCCTCCAGCGCTTTTCGGAGTTAAGCAGTCGCCTCCGCTTTTCTTATTGTCTAGTTTCGCCTCCTGGAAACTCCGAAACTTCAACTCCGCCGGCAGAAGCAAAAAGCGCTTCTTTGTGGAGTCTCCAGTTTCTGCGTTTCTGGGCAGTCGGCTATACTTTTCGTTTTCGGTACATTCAATGAAGTCAAAGTACGACTTCAATGTCTGGCCCTCCGACGGACACGATGTTCTAGTGCCGACGTTGCCACAGGACGTGGCGTTTATAGTCGGCCAGCGCTGGTCAAGGCTAATACCTTTACTTTATTTGCAATAAATTACTGGTTATGTTATATTTTTATTGGAAATACTAAGGATAACTCTGGCAGATGAGAGTGGGGAAACCCACTCTTTCGTGTTGTTACGCACTTTTTTGGAAGAGATTCTTTTAAGTAATGATGCTAATGAATGGTAAACGCTGTTATGTCAAAGGAGGGATTTTATGAGCAAGGTTACCGAGGTAGTGGAAGAGCTGGTAACTCCCATCTTAACTGAAAATGGACTTGAATTAGTTGACATCGAATATGTGAAAGAAGGAAAGAACTGGTTCCTGCGCATTTACATTGATAAAGACAACGGAATCGATATAGAAGAATGCGGCTTAGTCAGTGAGCGCTTAAGCGAAAAACTGGATGCCCTTGATCCAATCCCGCATAACTACTTTTTAGAAGTCTCCTCTCCTGGTGCAGAACGCCCGCTTAAAAAGGAAAAGGATTATCAACGGGCAGTCGGGAAAAATGTATTCATTAAGACGTATGAGCCTATTGACGGTGAAAAAACGTTTGAGGGAATGCTGACCGACTACAATGGAGAAACCGTTACTGTGGAGGTCAAAATCAAGACCCGCAAGAAAACGGTGGAACTTCCTGTTAACAAGATTGCAAGCGCAAGGCTTGCAGTTACTTTTTCATAATCTGGCCAGCAACAATCTGAAGTTTATTTATAAATGAATATTGGGAAGTAAAAAAGGGGGATTCAAATCTCATGAGCAGTGAATTGTTGGATGCTCTTACAGTACTCGAAAAAGAAAAAGGCATTTCCAGGGATGTCCTGATTGAAGCGATTGAAGCAGCGCTTATCTCCGCGTATCGCCGAAACTTCAACCAGGCGCAGAACGTAAGGATCGACCTTAATTTAGGGAATGGTTCCATGCGTGTCTTTGCAAGGAAAGAAGTGGTTGACGAAGTGTTCGATCCACGCTTGGAAATCTCTATAGAAGAGGCGCAAGGACTTAATCCAAACTACCAGGTTGAAGATGTAGTTGAGCTTGAAGTAACACCTAAGGATTTCGGCCGTATTGCTGCCCAGACAGCTAAACAGGTCGTTACACAGCGTGTGCGTGAAGCTGAAAGAGGTATTATCTATTCCGAATTCATTGATCGCGAAGAAGATATCATGACCGGGATCGTCCAGCGCCAGGATCCGAAGTTCATTTATGTTAGCCTGGGTAAAATTGAAGCAATCCTGCCAGCTAATGAGCAGATGCCGAACGAACATTACAAACCTCATGACCGCATCAAGGTTTTCATCACCAAGGTTGAAAAAACTACTAAAGGTCCGCAAATCTTCGTTTCCAGAACCCACCCGGGACTGTTAAAGAGACTATTTGAGATTGAAGTTCCTGAAATCTATGATGGCACCGTCGAAATCAAATCTGTGGCTCGTGAAGCTGGAGACCGTTCAAAAATCTCCGTTCATTCAGATAATCCTGAAGTAGATCCAGTCGGTTCTTGCGTTGGCCCAAGAGGAACTCGCGTACAGGCTGTGGTCAACGAGCTGAAAGGCGAAAAAATCGATATAGTAAAATGGTCAGAGGATCCTGTTGTTTTTGTAGCCAATGCATTGAGTCCTTCAAAGGTTCTTGATGTTATTGTGAATGAAGAAGAAAAAGCAACAACTGTCATTGTGCCTGATTACCAGCTTTCTCTTGCGATTGGTAAGCGTGGACAGAATGCCCGCCTTGCTGCGAAGCTGACTGGGTGGAAAATCGATATCAAGCCGGAAACAGATGCGCGTGAGTCTGGAATCTATCCACGAGACAATGAACCATTGTTATCTGCAGATGATGATTTCGAAGATGAAGATATGGATTAATGAGAGGTGAATGATGGTGAACAGCAAAAAGAAAGTTCCTATGCGAAAATGTGTCGCAACCGGTGAAATGAGGCCGAAAAAAGAACTCGTTCGCATCGTTCGCTCTAAAGAGGGAGAAGTATCCATAGACCTGACAGGCAAGAAATCAGGACGCGGAGCATACCTATCAAAGGATAAAGAAGCAGTACAGCTTGCAAAGAAACGAAATATATTGTCCAAGCAGCTTGAAACTCAAGTGGACGATGCAATATATGATGAGCTCAACGATCTCATCGAAAAGGAGAACAGACTATCCTGATGAACTCGAATCAATGGATGTCATTGCTTGGCTTAGCCAATCGAGCACGGAAAATTATTTCAGGGGAAGAGCTTTCCGTTAAAGAAATTAGAAGCGGTAAGGCGAAGCTCATTTTGCTTTCAGCGGATGCATCCGCAAACACGACAAAGAAGATTACCGACAAGTGCAATTCCTATCATGTACCATTAAAGGTCGTTCCGGACAGGTATCTGCTTGGACAGGCGATTGGGAAGGATGCCCGTGTTGTAGTGGCCCTGTTGGACGAGGGTTTTGCAAAAAAAATGTTGACGTTGCTCGATTAATTCTAGCGGGGGTGAAAATATGAGTAAAACACGCGTTTACGAATATGCAAAGAAGCATAATTTATCGAGTAAAGACGTGATTATAAAATTAAAAGAAATGAATGTAGAGGTTTCAAACCATATGACTGCCATGGAAGATGAAACCGTGAGGAGATTAGACGCCATTTATAATAAAAAAGAAGAAAAACAACCAGTACAGGCAAAGCCTCAACAGCAAAGCAAGCAACAGGGAGCACAGGGGCAAGGTCAAGCTCCAAAACAATCCCAGGGGCAAAACCGCAGCC
The DNA here is from genome assembly GCF_057785455.1 of Mesobacillus sp. NCBI lineage: Bacteria > Bacillati > Bacillota > Bacilli > Caryophanales > Bacillaceae > Mesobacillus > Mesobacillus sp. The sequence continues at coordinate 117,388 of NZ_JBYNSB010000001.1, read as the reverse complement.
AGGGACAGCACCAAAACCAAACTCGCAGCCAAGGCCAGAATCAGCAAAGAAATAATCAAGCACAGCCTAAGGCACAGCTTAAAACAACTGCAAGTGCTTTTTCTGATGATGAGCGCCGTGCAACAACTCCGGAAAAGGTAAAAAGTGGGCCGGCGGCTAAGAAGCCAGCAAACTCCCAGCCTTTTAATAAAAACAATAAAAACAAGCCAAACAACAACAAGAATAGAAACCAGCAAAACCAAAACAGAGGCAAACAAAACCATCAAGCTGCACAGCCTCAAGTAAAGAAAGTAAAAGAGCTGCCGGCAAAAATTACTTTTACTGAGTCTTTAACAGTTGCAGAGCTTGCTAAAAAGCTGTATCGGGAGCCATCTGAAATCATCAAAAAGTTGTTCATGCTTGGTGTAATGGCAACGATTAATCAGGATCTTGATAAAGATGCAATTGAATTGATTGCAACTGATTATGGAGTAGAGGTTGAAGAAGAGATCAAAGTTGATGCAACTGATCTTGAAGTTTACTTCACTGAAGATGAAGCAGCAACTTTAGTGGAAAGACCATCAGTTGTGACGATCATGGGCCACGTTGACCATGGTAAAACAACCCTTCTTGACTCCATCAGGAACACTAAGGTCACTGCAGGGGAAGCTGGCGGAATCACACAGCATATCGGTGCTTATCAGGTAGAAGAGAACGGCAAAAAAATTACCTTCCTTGATACCCCAGGCCACGCAGCGTTCACCACAATGCGTGCGCGCGGAGCAGCAATCACTGATATTACAATCCTGGTTGTTGCAGCAGACGATGGTGTTAAACCACAAACGGTTGAGGCATTGAACCATGCTAAAGCTGCCGAGGTACCGATCATTGTTGCGGTAAATAAAATGGACAAACCAACTGCTAATCCTGACCGTGTTATGCAGGAGCTGACAGAGCATGGATTAGTTCCAGAGGCATGGGGCGGAGAAACAATTTTTGTTCCAATTTCTGCTCTTACAGGCGAAGGTATCGATAGCTTGCTTGAAATGATCCTTCTTGTTGGTGAAGTTGAAGAATACAAAGCAAATCCAAACAGAAATGCAGTCGGTACAGTTATTGAAGCACAGCTGGATAAAGGCCGTGGATCTGTAGCAACATTGCTTGTTCAGAATGGTACACTTAAAATTGGTGACCCAATTGTAGTTGGTAACACGTTTGGTCGTGTAAGGGCAATGGTAAACGATGTTGGCCGCAGAGTAAAAGAAGCGGGTCCATCGACTCCAGTTGAAATTACAGGATTAAATGAGGTGCCGCAGGCAGGAGATCGTTTCGTTGTCTTTGAGGATGAAAAGACTGCTCGCCAAGTTGGTGAAATCCGTTCATCACAAGCAGTACAGGCGCAAAGAAGCGAAAAAGCCCGCGTAAGCCTTGATACTTTGTTTGAACATATGAAACAAGGGGAAATGAAAGATTTAAATCTAATCATTAAAGCCGACGTACAAGGTTCAGTTGAAGCACTTGCTGCTGCATTGCAGAAACTGGATGTTGAAGGCGTCAATGTAAGAATCATTCACACTGGTGTTGGTGCGATCAATGAGTCTGATATCACACTTGCAGCAGCTTCAAATGGTATCGTTATTGGATTTAATGTACGTCCTGATAATAATGCGAAACGTGCCGCGGACTCAGAAAAGGTTGATATCCGCCTGCACCGCATAATCTACAAGGTTATCGAAGAAATTGAATCAGCCATGAAGGGTATGCTTGATCCGGTATACGCCGAAAAGGTTATTGGCCAGGCAGAAGTGCGTCAGACCTTCAAGGTATCAAAAATTGGTACAATTGCCGGTTCATATATTACTGATGGCAAAATTACCCGCGATAGTGGTGTGCGATTGATTCGTGACGGCGTAGTTATCTTTGAAGGACAGATTGACGCGTTAAAACGATTCAAGGATGATGCCAAGGAAGTTTCTGCTGGATATGAATGCGGTATTACCATTAAAAACTTCAATGATGTCAAAGAAGGCGACATTGTTGAAGCATATATCATGGAAGAAGTGGAACGTTAATGGTAGTAGGCTTAGCAGCCTGTGAATGCATCATTTATGATGCTCATTCTCTAAAAGAAAAGAGAGCGGTCCTGCAGCGTATTACTGTCAGGCTGAAGCAGAAGTTCAATGTCTCAGTTTCGGAAGTGGACCATCAGGATGTATGGCAGCGGACAACGATAGCGATTGCCGCTGTCTCTTCCTCGAAGGTTTCAACAGAAAGGGAGCTGCAGAACGCAATAAAGCTTATTGACTCTTTTCCGGAGATCGAACGTACCATCACCGAGATAGAATGGCTTTAATAGAATGAGGTGATCGAAATGGGTCATAGAGTAAATCGTGTTGGGGAACAAATGAAGAAAGAATTAGGCGATATTATCAGCCGAAAAATAAAGGATCCGCGCATTGGCTTCGTGACAGTCACAGATGTACAGGTGACAGGGGACCTTCAGCAGGCAAAGGTGTATATCTCCGTTCTTGGCGATGAAGAACAAAGAGAGAATACCTTAAAGGGTCTGGCGAAGGCAAAAGGATTCATCAGAACAGAAATCGGACAGAGAATTCGCCTGAGAAAAACACCTGAGCTATTTTTCGAGTTTGACGAAACAATGGCATATGGAAATCGAATCAACTCCTTGATTCATGAACTGCAGCGTGAAGAGCCGGTTGATGATGAAGAAAAGGAAGGCAAGGAATAATAATCAATGATTTGAAGAGATGGATAGACACCTTGTCTATCCTTTTTTTTGAATACATAGGCTCCTGAACATTTTTTTATAGGCTGTTTCGCAAAGATTGTTGCTTACAACAATGTTGAATGAAGATCCTGTTGCTCTTCGTTCCAGGCGCGCAGACTCCTTCGGGATGAAGCGGTGCAGGTGAGACCTAGGTAGAAATGGCCCGGAATGAAGGGGCCATTTTACCCCGCAGGAGCAAAGCGAAGAGGATGCTCACCGCACAACCCAAGAAAAATTTGCCCTTGAAAAAGCCGGCAATTGGGCTTTTTCATAATTTTTCAGAGGATAGCGAAGCGCCTGGAATGGAAATCAACAGCTTTTTATTGCAAAGCCTTCTTTAAAAAACCATTTAGAAGGAGATTTCAAAAGCATATAGAAAAGCAACAAAGTATTAGAAAAGAGCCTTTTTATATTATTGATCGCCTGGGTCCCTCAAAAAGCGAACCCGGACAAGGAAAAAGTAAAAAACGGATAGAAAAGTATATGATGATGTTTTTATAAAAAGGAGGATGGACCATGGAAGGTATTCTGCCTCTATTTAAACCGGCGGGTATGACTTCGCACGATTGTGTTTTCAAGCTTCGAAAGCTTTTAAAAACCAAAAAGGTCGGACACACGGGTACATTGGATCCTGATGTGACTGGTGTCCTGCCAATCTGTGTTGGAAAGGCGACTAAAATTGCCGAGTATATAACTGATGCAGGAAAGGCATATGAAGGAGAAGTTACACTCGGGTATACAACTACAACAGAGGATGCCTCAGGCGAAAAGATTGAAGAAAAAACAGTTGACCGGACAATCACAAGACTTGAAATAGAACAGGTCCTGCAATCACTTACAGGAGAGATTGAGCAGACACCCCCGATGTATTCCGCAGTCAAGGTGAATGGGAAAAAATTATATGAATATGCGAGACAAGGTATCGAAGTAGAACGGCCAACAAGAAAGGTGAACATCTACTCGATCGAGCTTCTTGATGACCGGGAGGTGTTTGCGGGGGAGACCGTTAGCTTTAAATTCCGGGTATCCTGCAGCAAGGGAACTTACATAAGGACTTTGGCCGTTGATATAGGGGCAAAACTGGGATATCCGGCACATATGTCATCGCTTGTCCGGATCCAGTCGGCTGCATTTACCTTAGATGATTGCTTTACCTTTGAACAGCTAGAACATATGGCCGGTGAGGGCACAATCCATACTGCTTTGCACCCTTTGGAAGCTGGTATTTCTTATTTGCCGAAATATCGCATAAATGATACAGTAGCAGAGAAAGTGAAAAACGGGGCTCTGCTCGAAATTCCTCAAGAATTAAAGGAAATCGAAGGGCCAATCATAGTAGAAACTGAAGACGGAATGGCGCTCGCAATTTACAGGAAGCATCCCACGAAATTTGGGTTGATGAAGCCTGATAAAGTTTTAAGAAATGAGCAATAAGGTTTTTTCGTATACATGCTGATCCTATATCCGGTTGGTTATATTTTGGGTTTAGCCCTAGCCAACTGTAATAAATAATGCAGTATTCACGAAACAGCCATTGTCAAAGAGCAGCTGGGTCAGAAAAGGTGAGTAAAATCGTGGAATTGATTAAGCTAAACCATCCTCATGAATTTGATAAGCATGATTTTCCTGCCATGGTAATGGCATTAGGATATTTTGACGGAGTCCATCTGGGCCATCAGCAAGTGATAAAGGAAGCGAAGAGGGTTGCTGACATAATGGGGCATAAAAGTGCCGTTATGACCTTCGATCCCCATCCGTCTGTTGTTTTGGGGAAAAGCGTGCAGCATATAGAGTACATAACTCCCCTGGATAAAAAGACTGAAGTAATTGAAAGCCTTGGAGTCGATTATTTATTTGTTGTACACTTTTCGCTCGAGTTCTCAAGCCTGCTGCCGCAGGAGTTTATCGATCAATATATTATTGGGCTTAATGTGCGCCATGTAGTCGCTGGATTCGATTATAGCTACGGGAAAATGGGCAAAGGAACGATGGAAACGATTCAGTTCCACTCGAGAAACCAGTTTGAATTCACTGTCGTTTCAAAGCTGGCTACACCCAATGAGGAAAAAATCAGCTCAACATTGATACGTACCCTGCTTAGGGATGGCAGGGTTGAATCTATGCCCGAGCTTCTGGGACGTTTTTATTCAACAAAAGGCGTGGTTGTACATGGCGACAAACGGGGACGTACAATAGGCTTTCCAACTGCCAATGTCCAGATGGACGACCAATACATCCTTCCGCCTACGGGTGTTTATGCTGTGAGGATCCAGATTGGCGAAGTATGGCATGAAGGGGTTTGCAATGTCGGCTATAAACCAACCTTCAATAAGGATAAAAAGGATAAGCCATCTGTAGAAGTCCATATTTTCGATTTCAACCAGGAAATTTATGGGGAATCGGCACAGGTGGAATGGCATGTCCGTTTGCGGAGCGAACGGAAATTTGAAGGCATTGAACACCTAGTTTCACAAATTGAAAAAGATAAGCTGGCTGCACTTGAACACTTTGAAAAAAAACAGGGTTAGACTTGCTTTTTGTCGTAAAAAGATGTATTCTTATTAACGTATCAAAAAAGAACCTTTGCTTGGCAAGTCGAGTCACCGACGCTTGCTCGGTAACAGGGGATTATAAAAATGGAGGTGAACACGGATGGCAATCACAAAAGCACGTAAAAATGAACTTATCAACGAATTCAAGACTCACGAGAGTGATACTGGATCTCCAGAAGTTCAAATCGCTGTCCTTACTGCAGAAATCAACACATTGAACGATCACTTACGCGTTCACAAGAAGGACCACCACTCACGTCGCGGTCTTTTGAAAATGGTAGGTAAGCGTCGTAACCTTTTGACTTACCTTCGTAACAAGGACGTTTCTCGTTACCGCGATTTAATCAACAAGCTTGGTCTACGTAGATAGTCTGTCAAAGCGGGATTCTTCCCGCTTTTTTGTTAGGCAAAAAAAATGAAGATACATATTGGACACATGATATTAAGCGGATCATTTTTGAACATACTATAAAGAAAAGCAAAAAACTCTTCACCGCTTATGATGCATTTATAACATAATAGAGATTCTTATGAATTTGCTGGATAAGCACAATGCCTGGGTAAATACGGTATTGTTCAGTGTTTTTATTCTTCACTTTAAAGGTATAAGGTATTAGACAAGCATGGTGCTGTTTTAAATATTTCCCAGGTTTAAGCCTGGATGGATTCAATGGTAGAGAGGGGCATAAAAAGCATGGAACAAGAAAAACAAAGCTTTTCCTTTGATTGGGCTGGGCGCAAGCTTACAGTCGAAATCGGACAGCTGGCAAAGCAAGCAAATGGTGCAGTGCTGGTCCGTTATGGAGATACAGCAGTTTTAAGCACAGCAACAGCGTCTAAGGAACCGAAAAACCTGGATTTTTTCCCGCTTACAGTTAACTATGAAGAAAGACTGTATGCTGTAGGTAAAATTCCGGGAGGATTTATTAAGCGCGAGGGCCGTCCAAGTGAAAAGGCGATTTTGGCCAGCCGTTTGATCGACCGCCCAATCCGTCCTTTATTTGCGGATGGTTTCCGTAATGATGTACAAGTAATAAGCATTGTCATGAGCGTTGATCAGGATTGCTCTTCAGAAATGGCGGCAATGTTCGGTTCATCTTTGGCTTTATGTGTTTCTGACATTCCTTTTGAAGGGCCAATTGCAGGTGTTACAGTTGGCAGAGTTGATGGGAATTTTATCATTAATCCTACTGTTGAAGAAACAGAAAAAAGCGATATGCACTTAGTTGTCGCTGGTACAATGGATGCCATCAATATGGTTGAAGCTGATGCTAACGAAGTCCCAGAAGAAGTCATACTTGAAGCAATCATGTTTGGTCATGATGAAATTAAGCGTTTAATTGCATTCCAGCAGGAAATTGTAGCTCAGGTTGGTCAAGAGAAGAGAGAAATCACTCTTTATGAAATCGATAAAGAACTTGAAGCTGAAGTTCGCGGAATTTGTGAACAAGATATGCTGTCTGCCATCCAGGTACAAGAGAAGCATGCACGTGAAGACGCAATCAAAGAAGTGAAAAATGCGGTTGTCGCTCGTTATGAAGAGCAGGAAGTCGACGCAGACCAGCTGAAAATGGTTAAACAAATCCTTGATAAAATCGTCAAAGGCGAAGTCCGCCGTTTGATCACTGAAGATAAAGTCCGTCCAGACGGACGTAAATTAGAGGAAATCCGCCCGCTTTCATCCGAAGTGGGATTACTTCCTAGAACTCACGGTTCAGGATTGTTTACAAGAGGACAGACTCAAGCTTTGAGCATTTGTACGCTTGGAGCCATGGGGGATGTGCAAATCCTTGATGGTCTTGGAATCGAAGAAGAAAAACGTTTTATGCACCATTATAACTTTCCGCTATTCTCTGTTGGTGAAACTGGGCCAATTCGTGGACCAGGCCGCCGTGAAATCGGCCACGGAGCTTTAGGTGAAAGGGCTCTTGAGCCTGTTATTCCAAATGAAAAAGATTTCCCTTATACTGTCCGCCTGGTTTCAGAAGTATTGGAATCAAACGGTTCTACTTCACAGGCAAGTATTTGTGCAAGTACATTAGCATTGATGGATGCTGGTGTGCCAATTAAGGCACCAGTTGCAGGTATTGCAATGGGTCTTATTAAATCAGGAGACCATTATTCAATCTTGACTGATATCCAAGGAATGGAAGACCATTTGGGTGATATGGACTTCAAAGTAGCAGGTACTTCAAATGGTGTTACGGCCCTGCAGATGGATATTAAGATTGAAGGCTTATCCCGCCAGATTCTTGAAGAAGCACTGCAGCAGGCAAAAATTGGCCGGATGCAAATCCTTGAGTCTATGCTTGCAACTATCAAAGAACCACGCGAACAGCTTTCAAAATATGCGCCTAAAATCATTTCAATGTGGATTAAGCCTGATAAAATCCGTGATGTTATTGGACCAAGCGGAAAACAGATCAATAAGATCATTGAAGAAACTGGCGTAAAAATTGACATCGAACAAGATGGTACGGTATTTATCGGGTCTGTAGATGAAGAAATGATTCAAAAGGCTAAGAAAATTATTGAAGATATCGTCCGCGAAGTAGAAGTCGGAGAAATGTATCTTGGTAAGGTTCGCCGCATTGAAAAGTTCGGTGCTTTCGTTGAAATCTTCCCAGGAAAAGATGGACTTGTTCACATTTCTGAACTTGCTGAAGAGCGAGTAGGAAAAGTAGAGGATGTCCTGAAACTGGGAGATGAACTCCTTGTTAAGGTAACTGAAATCGATAAGCAGGGCAGAGTGAATCTTTCACGCAAGGCTGTATTAAAGGAACAGCGTGAAAAGGCAGAAAAAGAATAACCAACATCGATGAATGGCCGGGGGAAACCCTGGCCTTTTTCTATATCTAGAATTGCACTTGCGTTCTACCTTGTCCTTTCTTTTCATATCTTTAAGATAGAGCATATTCCCATGATTAATTTTACTTTGCATTCCGCAGACTGAAAACATTTTAAAGTGAGGCTCTGTTAAAGCTGAATGTTGGTTTTCAACGCTGTTGATTGTAGTGGAAGGCGCCGCGTAGACTCCTTCGGGATTTAGCGGGCAGGTGAGACCACGGTAGAAATGGCCCGAAAAGAAGGGGCCATTTTACCCCGCAGAAGCGAAGCGACGAGGAGGCTCACCGCACGCCCTAAGAAACATTTGCTCTTGAAAAAGCCGGCATTTGGGCTTTTTCATAATTTTTCAGAGGAAAGCGAAGCGCCTGGAACGAAAATCAACAGACTTGGTTTCATAAAGCCTAGACTAAATGACAGGTTGGAGGTTTATCTAAACGGAATCGCTTTATAAAGAGGGGGCATGAATATGAAAAAGCTTGCGTTTATTTCTTTATTGATCATTGGTGCATGGATAGCAGTCGATAATCCATATTCCAGTATATATGTGACCAGTCTGAAAACGGAGGCCGTCCCAGTTTCAGGACATGAAAACACACTGATCAAAGAAATAGAGGAAAAGTCTAAGGAATATGAGGTTCCGCCAGCTGATGCAAAAATAGATCCGGTGTGGAAAGCGATTCCTGGTTATAATGGCCTGAAGGTGGACGCAAAGCGATCCTATATGAAAATGAAAAAGGAAGGCAAGTTTGATGCGGATAAACTTGTTTTCACACAGACGCCACCCAAAGTCCACCTAAGTGACCTGCCGCCAACAGCTATATACAAAGGAAATCCCGATAAACCGATGGTAAGCTTTATCATCAATGTAGCCTGGGGGAATGAATATCTCTCAGGAATGCTGGCCACATTGAAAAAACATAATATCTCGGCAAGTTTCTTTTTGGAAGGGCGCTGGGTAAAGAATAATCCGGGGCTGGCTAAAATGATTGCAGAAGCAGGACATGAAATCGGGAACCATTCATTTACGCATCCAGATATGAAGCAGCTGTCTGGACCGAAAATAAATGAAGAAATAAGAAAAACAAACGAGGTCATAGAGGCTGTTACTGGAGTGCAGGCAAAATGGTTTGCGCCGCCAAGCGGTTCATACAAAGATGAAGTTGTCCAGATTGCCGCAGCCCAGCAGCTTGGTACCGTAATGTGGAGTGTGGATACAATCGATTGGCAAAAGCCAACACCTGAGACACTAATCAACAGGGTGATGGGGAAAGTCCATAATGGAGCATTGATTTTGATGCACCCTACAGAATCCACTGCACAATCACTTGAACAATTGATACTTCAAATCAAGGGAAAAGACCTCCAAATTGGGACAGTGTCAGATTTATTGAATGAAAATAGGGTAATATCAAAAAATATGAAAGAATAGCATTGTATTTGGAAAAAGTAAGTTAAATGGACTATACTTATAAAATGCAGTATTTTTAGCAGCAGGTTCCAGAGGAGGAATATAATTGATAAAGAAATATACATGCCAAAATGGTGTAAGAATCGTACTAGAGCAAATTCCGACAGTCCGTTCAGTTGCTATTGGTGTCTGGATTGGTACAGGATCTCGCAATGAAAATCCTGATAATAACGGTATATCTCATTTCCTTGAACATATGTTTTTTAAAGGAACCAAAACCAGGTCTGCAAGGGAGATCGCGGAATCCTTTGACAGCATCGGCGGTCAGGTTAATGCGTTCACATCAAAAGAATATACTTGCTATTATGCAAAGGTTCTTGATAACCATGCGCAATTTGCTTTGGAAGTATTATCAGACATGTTCTTTAATTCTACTTTTGATTCCGATGAGTTAAATAAAGAAAAGAATGTGGTCAATGAAGAAATCAAGATGTACGAAGATACGCCTGACGATATCGTTCATGATTTGCTTAGCAAGGCGATTTACAATGACCATGCACTGGGCTATCCGATTCTAGGAACAGAAGAAACGCTACAGACTTTCACCGGCGATAAATTGAATCAGTATATGCATGAAACCTACACTCCTGAAAATGTTGTCATTTCGATTGCAGGGAATGTTCCAGAAACATTTATAAAAAATGCAGAAGAGTTCTTTGGCTCCTATGAGGCAAGCAAGGATAAGATCCAGCATGTGAAGCCGCAGTTCCACGCAAACCGGGTCTCGCGCAAAAAAGAGACAGAACAGGCACATTTATGCCTCGGTTACGAAGGGCTTCAGATTGGGCATAAGGATGTTTACAGTCTTATTGTGCTGAATAATATTCTTGGGGGAAGCATGAGCTCACGCCTGTTCCAGGATGTACGTGAACAGCGCGGCCTTGCTTATTCCGTTTTTTCTTACCATTCTGCATACCTGGACAGCGGGATTGTCACGATTTATGGTGGAACGGGAGCCAAGCAGCTGGACGTACTTTATGATACAATACAGGAAACACTTTCAACACTGCGGGCCGATGGCATTACTGATAAAGAGCTTAACAATAGCAAGGAACAGTTAAAGGGCAGTTTGATGCTCAGCCTTGAAAGCACTAATAGCCTAATGAGCAGGAACGGTAAGAATGAACTCCTTCTCGGCAGACATCGGTCCCTTGACGAAATCGTCGAACAAATTGATGAGGTTACTAAGGATAGTGTGGATCGGATGGCGAATACCATCTTTACCGACAATTATTCAGTAGCACTGATCAGTCCTGATGGCGAATTGCCTAAATAATATAAACATCCTCAAGCAGCAGCTCATTTATTGAGCTGCTGTTTTTGGTCCATGCTGCAAGAATCAGGGAATGGATTTTATTTGTTCATGTATTCTAAAATCCGGTTGATACCTATACATATATAGTAAGGACAAAGTTGAGGGAGGGTGCAATGAAGCTAAGTGAACTAGGCGGGAAGGAAATCGTTGATGTCAAACGGGCGGAAAGACTTGGAATCCTGGGGCAGACTGATTTGGAAATCAATGAACGGACTGGGCAGATTGAAGCCTTGATCATACCATCGGTAAAATGGTTCGGTCTTCGCAAGCATGGAGGGGAAGTCAGGGTACCCTGGCGCCATATTAAAAAAATTGGGGCAGACATGATCATTATCGATATCCCAGATGAAGAAGAATGAAAGCGGGCTGTTTTTAGCCGGCTTATTTTTTTGCGCCTGAAATTCTTTTGTAATTTAGAGAAATTTGTATCGGGCTATTGGTCAGCCAGTTTAAACGTCCAGGGGGCAAAAAATTTATCTATTGAGTGTAGCCCTTTTCTTTTTATGGAAAACTCACCTATTTCTAGGTGGATACATATGATGTTGAAGTAGTGTAATTGATTGATTTTATATTCCAGGATTAATGGAAAAGAAGGTGATTGTTCTCATGCTGACAGGAATGCAAATCGCGGTTATCGGCGGTGATGCGAGACAGCTGGAGATTATTCGCAAGCTGACAGAGCTTGATGCAAAGCTTTCTTTAATAGGCTTCGAGCAGTTGGATCATGCTTTTACAGGTGCCTCAAAAGAAAAGATAGATGAAGTTGATTTTTCAGTTCAGGATGCTTTGGTTCTGCCTGTACCGGGAACCAGTCTTGAAGGCCAGGTCGAAACGATATTTTCGAACGAAAAAGTAGTGCTAATAAAGGAAATGCTTGAACGGACACCGGCTCATTGTACGATTTACTCAGGCATTAGCAATTCATATTTGACAGGTATCACAACCCAGTCAAACCGCAAGCTTGTACAGTTGTTTGAACGGGATGATGTGGCAATCTACAACTCAATACCTACTGTTGAAGGCACGATCATGATGGCCATCCAGCATACGGATTTTACTATCCATGGCTCAAAGGTCGCTGTACTCGGACTTGGCAGAGTAGGAATGAGTGTTGCAAGGACTTTCCATTCTCTTGGTGCGAAGGTGAAGGTTGGGGCGAGGAAAAGCGAGCATATCGCCCGGATTGTCGAAATGGGCCTTGAAGCTTTCCATCTTTCCGAGCTGGGCAATGCAGTAAGAGATACAGATATTTGCATAAATACTATTCCACATTTAATCGTGAATGCATCTGTGATTTCGAGGATGCCTGCTCACACATTGATTATTGACCTTGCATCAAAACCTGGTGGAACGGATTTTCGCTATGCAGAAAAGCGAGGGATAAAAGCCTTGCTGGCTCCTGGTTTACCAGGCATCGTTGCTCCGAAGACTGCAGGCCAAATTTTAGCAAACGTTCTTTCTCAGCTGCTAATGGAAGACTTCACCAATCGAAAGGAGAAGGAAGCATGAGTTTAAAAGGTAAAAAGATCGGGTTTGGTTTAACTGGTTCCCATTGTACGTACGATGCCGTTTTTCCGGAAATCGAAAAGCTCGTGAATGCAGGGGCAGAAGTATTGCCTGTTGTTACATTCACAGTGCAAAACACAGAAACCCGTTTTGGAAAAGGGGAAGATTGGGTACAGCGGATTGAAGAATTGACTGGCAATAAAGTAATTGATTCCATTGTAAAAGCAGAACCGCTAGGACCAAAAATTCCGCTAGATTGCATGGTAATCGCGCCTTTAACAGGCAATTCAATGAGCAAGTTCGCCAATGCTATGACAGATTCACCGGTGCTTATGGCCGCAAAGGCGACCCTTCGCAACCAGCAGCCAGTCGTCCTCGGGATTTCCACCAATGATGCATTGGGGCTTAATGGAGTTAATCTAATGAGGCTCATGTCTACAAAAAACATATTTTTCATTCCATTCGGCCAGGATGACCCTGTGAAAAAACCAAACTCCATGGTGGCGAGAATGGGAATGCTGTCAGACACCATCATCGCAGCAATGGACGGTAAGCAAATCCAGCCTGTCCTGGTTGAACGCTATAAGGATAGCTAGTGCTGGAAACGCTTTTCTCCGGCAGTGAAGCAAAATGTTTCTTTCTTTAATGATTGAATGTGATAAAATATAGGATAATATACAAGGCGGTTATTTCATATGAACCGCCGTTTTATACTTATATTAATAACAGCCGCATAAAAATGCCGGAATGAAAAGATTATCGTATCGGAAGGGGAAACAGCAATGTCAGAGAGAAAAGGTTACCGTGTAGCAGTAGTAGGAGCAACAGGAGCAGTAGGACAGCAGATGATCAAAACGTTGGAAAATCGCGATTTTCCTGTATCTGAATTGCTTTTGCTTTCATCAGCCAGATCGGCTGGTACAAAAGTTCAATATAAGGGAAATGATATAGTAGTCCAGGAAGCTAAGCCCGAAAGCTTCGAAGGAGTCGATATTGCTCTTTTCAGTGCCGGCGGAAGTGTATCCAAGCAACTTGCTCCCGAAGCAGTCAAGCGAGGTGCAATTGTAGTAGACAATACAAGTGCCTTCAGGATGGAAGAAAATATTCCGTTAGTCGTCCCAGAAGTGAATGAAGCAGATTTACATTCACATAATGGAATCATTGCTAATCCAAATTGCTCAACAATCCAAATGGTTGTTGCACTGGAGCCGTTACGCCAAAAGTTTGGTCTGGAAAAGGTCATCGTTTCTACTTACCAGGCAGTATCGGGTGCAGGAGCGGCCGCTGTCCAGGAGCTTGAAGAGCAAACACAGGCAATCCTGAATGGTGAAGAATATGAAGCGAAAATCCTCCCTGTAAAATCAGGAGAAAAGCATTATCAAATTGCCTTCAATGCCATTCCTCAAATAGATAATTTTGTTGATAATGGCTTCACATATGAAGAAATGAAAATGATCAATGAAACGAAGAAAATCATGCATATGCCTGGGCTGCAAGTAGCGGCAACATGTGTCCGCCTTCCAGTTGGTACAGGGCACTCGGAATCCGTCTATTTCGAGTTGGGGCAAAGCGGTATCAGTGCAGCTGAGGTGAAAGCATTGTTATCAGAGGCTCCTGGAGTTGTGCTACAGGATGATCCTGAGCAGCAATTATATCCAATGCCGGCATTCTGTGTAGGCAAAAATGATGTTTTTGTCGGCAGAGTTAGAAAAGACCTTGATAATGAAAAGGGCTTCCACATGTGGATAGTTTCCGATAACCTATTAAAAGGTGCTGCCTGGAACTCGGTCCAGATAGCTGAAAGCCTGGTTAAGCTTGGTTTGGTAAAATAATAAGTCTAAACTGAATAAAAGACAGACTCTGAGGTGTTACGATGAAAATAATCGTTCAAAAATTTGGCGGCACTTCCGTGCGTGATGAAGAAAGCCGGAGTCACGCGCTGAGCCATATTAAAAAGGCGATTTCAGAAGGATACAAGGCGGTTGTTGTCGTATCGGCTATGGGAAGGAAAGGCGACCCTTATGCAACAGATACGCTGTTAGGCCTAATCGGCGCCAGCAACAGCCTGATCAGCAAGCGGGAACATGACCTCCTGCTTTCCTGCGGGGAAACAATTTCAAGTGTCGTTTTTGCGAGCATGCTGCTTGATAATGGCATCAATGCTACTGCGCTTACAGGTGCACAGGCAGGGTTCCGCACTAACAGCGAGCATACTAATGCGAGAATCCTCGATATGAAATGCGATCGATTGCTCCGTGAGCTGGAGCAGGTAGATGCAGTTGTGGTTGCAGGTTTCCAGGGTGCTGCGAAAAATGGGGATATCACCACGATTGGAAGAGGCGGCAGTGATACATCTGCTGCAGCACTGGGGGCAGCCCTGAATGCGGAATGGATCGATATTTTTACTGATGTTGAAGGGATCATGACAGCAGACCCGCGGATTGCCGAAAATGCCAGGCCGCTGTCAGTCGTCACCTATACTGAGGTATGCAACATGGCTTACCAGGGTGCCAAGGTCATCCATCCGCGGGCTGTGGAAATCGCCATGCAGGCAAAGGTGCCGATCAGAATCCGGTCAACTTATTCAGAAAGCCCGGGGACACTGGTAACTTCGCTGAACAGGGAAAACAGAGGGACAGATATCAAGGAACGGCCTGTGACTGGTATCGCTCATGTCTCCAATGTCAGCCAGATTAAGGTATTTGCCAAAAAGGATCAATACAATCTGCAGTCCGAGGTTTTCAAAGCAATGGCAAACGAAAACATCAGTGTGGATTTTATCAATATTTCACCCAATGGCGTTGTCTATACAGTTTCAGATGATACGACAAACAGAGCCGTTAAGGTGCTCGAGGAATTGGGCCATATACCCCAGATCGAAAGGAACTGTGCCAAGGTATCGGTAGTAGGAGCCGGCATGGCAGGAGTTCCGGGAGTCACCTCCAAGATTGTTACTGCCTTGTCTGAAAAAGGTATACGCATTCTGCAATCTGCTGATAGCCATACAACGATCTGGGTTCTGGTAAAACAGGATGATTTGAGCAAGGCTGTGAATGCTTTGCATGATGCCTTCAAGCTTGATGTTGAAAAAGCTGAATTCGAAAGGCAGGACCTATAAATAGAGAGCATTGCTTCAGCTGTTGACTTAGCCGGAGCCAGAAAGAAGAGGAGTGAACAAAATGGTTCAATTCGGAAGAATATCTACAGCAATGGTTACCCCTTTCGACCATAAGGGCCACATTGATTTCGCAAAGACGACACAGCTAATAAACCATTTAATCGATAATGGGACGGATTCTCTTGTTGTAGCAGGTACAACTGGGGAATCCCCTACTTTGACAAAGGAAGAGAAAATCGCCTTATTCCAGCATGTTGTGAAGGTTGTTGACAAGCGCATTCCAGTCATTGCTGGGACAGGAAGCAATAACACATACGCTACGGTTGAACTTACGAAAAAAGCGGAACAGCTTGGCGTGGATGCAATAATGATCGTAGCTCCATATTACAATAAGCCAAATCAGGAAGGTCTTTATCAGCATTTCAAGGCCGCTGCAGAAGCGACATCACTCCCAGTGATGGTGTACAACATCCCAGGCAGATCTGTTGTCAACATCCTTCCTGAAACGGTAATCAGGCTGGCTGAAATCCCGAATATCATAGCGGTTAAGGAAGCTAGCGGAGATTTAAATGCAATGACTAAGATCATTGCGAATACTCCTGATGATTTCCTTTTATACAGCGGGGATGATGGCCTGACCCTCCCTGTTTTGGCGATTGGCGGAGCGGGTATCGTATCCGTCGCTTCACATGTCATCGGTAACGAAATGCAGGCAATGGTTGAAGCATTCTTCAGCGGCCGAAATGAAGACGCAGCAAAGCTGCACCAGCAGCTGCTTCCAATCATGCAGGGTCTTTTCATGGCTCCAAGTCCGGGTCCTGTCAAGACTGCATTACAGCTGAAAGGCCTTGATGTCGGATCTGTCCGCCTGCCGATGGTGCCTCTAACAGAACAGGAAAGAAATGCTGTCGTGAATTTATTTAAATAAATCCGGAAATTGGTCAGCCTAATAGGCTGGCCAATTTTTTTGTTCTAGTAATATCCTGATCAATTGACGGCAGAGAATAAAGTTGTCAAGAATTTCGCCCATCAAGTATAATAACTTTAATTGGTCAGGGTCGGCCCATATCAACTTAGGAGGAGCGTAAATTGGAAACGAGAAAGAATGAGAATATAAAAATCATCGCGCTTGGTGGCGTAGGGGAACTCGGAAAGAACATGTACGTAACTGAAGTGGATGATGATATTTTTGTTGTGGATGCGGGGCTGATGTTCCCCGAGGATGAAATGCTCGGAATTGATATTGTTATTCCCGATTTTACATATTTGACAGACAACAGTGAGAGAGTTAAAGCGATTTTCCTTACTCATGGACATGAGGATCATATTGGGGCTTTGTCATATATATTGCGAAAGCTTGATGCTCCTGTTTATGGCACCAGACTGACACTGGCTCTTGCGAAGGAAAAGATGAGGGAGCAGGAATATTTCGGCCCCGCA
This sequence comes from Mesobacillus sp., assembly GCF_057785455.1. Taxonomy (NCBI): domain Bacteria; kingdom Bacillati; phylum Bacillota; class Bacilli; order Caryophanales; family Bacillaceae; genus Mesobacillus; species Mesobacillus sp. The sequence goes on along the minus strand of NZ_JBYNSB010000001.1, from coordinate 100,375 downwards.
GACTTCAAAGAAATCAATTCTGAATCTATTATTGATTTTGGAACAGTCACAGTTTCTTTTTTCAGGACCAATCATAGTATTCCCGATTCCGTGGGCGTCAGCATCAACACCTCTGAGGGTGCGATTGTCCATACTGGTGATTTTAAATTCGATCAGGCAGCTCCGGAATTATACAAGCCGCAAATAGGAAAAATGGCATCTATCGGTGAAAAAGGAGTATTATGCCTGCTTTCCGATAGTACTGAAGCTGAAAAACCAGGATATACACCTTCTGAAGCCACCGTTTTGGCTGAATTGTCTTCTGTTTTTTATAATGCGGGCGGCAGGATCATTGCAGCTTGCTTTGCATCTGATATTAACAGGATCCAGCATCTGTTTGACAGTGCTGTGGAGAATGGCCGTAAGGTGGCTGTGGTAGGAAAGAGCCTCAAACGAGTCTATGATATCACCTTGGAATTAGGTTACTTAAGTGTTGCCGAAGATCTGATCATCCCAATTGCTGATATAAAAAACTACCCTGATGACGAAATTGTCATACTGACTACAGGCACCCAGGGTGAGCCAATTGAAGCACTGCAGAAGATGGCAAGGCAAGCCCATCCACAGGTAAACATCCAGAAGGGGGATACAGTTCTGATTGCAGCTTCGCCGCTTAAGGGGAGCGAGGTTTTTATTTATAAAACAATCGACATGCTCTATCGTGCAGGTGCAGCAGTCGTGACAGGAAAGAAAAGTGTTCAGGTTTCGAGCCATGGCAGCCAGGAAGAATTAAAATTCATGATCAATTTAATGAATCCCAAGTTTTTCATTCCGGTACATGGGGAATATAAAATGCTTAAAGCACACAAAAAAGTCGCTTTATCCTGTGGTATACCAGAAGCCAACATTTATATCCCTGACCGGGGTGATGTTATCGAAATATCCGGCGGGAAAATGCGCACTGCTGAGCGTGTAGCCGCAGGCAACACTTTAATCGATGGTATTGGAGTTGGCGATGTTGGCAATATTGTCCTCCGTGACCGCAGATTGTTATCGCAGGATGGAGTCCTTATTGTCGTCGTTACCCTTAATAAAGCTGAACGTAAAATTGCCGCAGGACCAGAAATCATTTCAAGAGGATTTGTATATGTCCGTGAATCAGAAAAGCTTATGGCCGATTCTTCTGCACTGGTAAGAGAAATTGTAGAGAAGAATATTTCAAAGGAAGCATTTGATTGGACAAGCATGAAGCAGGAAATAAGGGATTCATTGAACCAGTATCTATTTGATAAAACAAAACGGCGGCCAATGCTAATGCCAATTATTATGGAGGTGAAAAATAAAGCTTATTAAGACTATTCAGGCATGGCCATTTCGTGCTGGATGGCTCTAATGAGGCATATTATTAAGACCATTGAGAGGCGGAATCCTGCCTTGGATGGCTCTAATGAAGCTTATTAAGACCATTGAGCTGCGGAAATCCAGCGAGGATGGTTCTAATAAAGCTTATTAAGACCATCTAGATGTGGAATTCAGGCAAGAGATGGCTCTAATGCAGCTTATTATGACCATCGAGAAGCGGAATTGAAGCAAGGATAGCATTAATAATGATTTTTAAGACCATTAAGATACTGTATTCTGCCAAAGATGTTCTAATTGATCTTAAGTATCATGCGGATACTTCCATTGCGCTTGGATGTTCCTAATATTGACCTCATTTATATTGCATTCATTTATACTGTAAACACACTCGATGAAAATTGAGATTGTTTACAGTTTTTTTATGGAAAATGGGATACTAGGCTTGAATTTTAGTTCCATACGCTTTTTGCAGTGCACTGTTGGAGAGCAAACGCAGCAAAGAACTTCATAAACCCCCTGCACTATGGAGAACTCTACTCTCTCTGCAAAGGTATATAAATAACTACCCAGCGAACTGCAAACCGTCTCTTTAACAGCGAATTATCCATATTGGCAAGCCATCATCCATACTGCTCCGAATGAAAACAGTGATGATGTTTATACTAACATTATCATGCCTGAAGGGAGAAATAATGGATGACGAATGAAATGAATAACGTTAATTCAGACAATGCCGATAGCCAGGAAGGACAAAAAGAAGATAAGCCATCAGGCCTTCTGGAAAAAATACAGCAGCTTGGCCAGACAAATGTACCTCAGCTTTCCCAGGATTCAAAAATTCATTGCCTGACGATTGTTGGTCAGATTGAAGGGCATATGCAGCTGCCGCCGCATAATAAAACAACAAAATATGAACATTTGATTCCGCAGATTGTCGCGATCGAACAGAATCCTAATATTGAAGGGCTTTTGGTGATTTTAAATACGGTAGGAGGGGATGTGGAGGCAGGCTTGGCAATTTCCGAGATGCTTGCTTCCCTATCAAAGCCGACCGTTTCACTGGTTCTTGGGGGAGGGCATTCGATTGGAGTACCGATTGCTGTTTCATGCGATTATTCCTATATTGCTGAAACTGCCACGATGACAATCCATCCAATCCGTTTGACAGGCCTGGTGATCGGGGTGCCGCAAACCTTTGAATACCTGGACAAAATGCAGGAGCGTGTAATCAATTTTGTTACGAAACACTCGAACATTACAGAGGAAACCTTCAAGGAACTTATGTTCGCAAAGGGGAATCTTACAAGGGATATCGGTACCAATGTAATTGGAACAGATGCTGTTGAAACAGGCTTGATCCAAGAGGTAGGCGGAGTTGGCCAAGCGATGAAGAAACTCAATGAATTGATTGATTTGAACAAACAAAAGAATGAAGTGATCGTCCAATGATTCTATACACAATGATGCCATATGAACAGGTGTTCCCGCCGGCTGAAGTGTCAGCACATCAGCCAATTATGGTGAATTATAACGGTATACCGATCATGGCAGAGTGGACGGAAAATCACGAGTACAGAATTGTCAGGGTAATGAGTACCGATCCGAGCCATTATTTGAATTCCGAATGTATGCCTGGAGCGATAATTTCGCCCCAACAATAATAAAGGATTGTCCCAGTTAAACTGGCAATTATGATATAATATGGATACACTCAGCATTGGCAGCCGCGTTAGGCTGCTTTTCTTCTTATTGAAGTTTGAAAAGGGAAGCGAATGATTATGCTGGTAGTGAAGCTATGAATTATAAGGTGATAAAATGGCCAAAAAGAAAAGACGGCAATCCAGAAAAAAGAATAATACTCTAAAAACAACCGTTCAATATGAACTTGCCGGTTTAGCCCTGCTTGCGTTATCGATCATTGCCATGGCGGATCTTGGAGCGGTCGGGAAGGCAACCGTGATGTTTTTCCGCTTTTTCTCGGGAGAATGGTATATGCTCAACCTGATAGGGCTTGCGGTTTTCTCAATATATATAATGTGGAAACGCAAACTGCCATTTATCTTCCACACTAAGCTAATTGGTACATACTTGGTCTTCAGCGCTATATTACTATTAAGCCATGTAACTTTATTCGAGCTTTTATCAAATGGGGGCAAGTTCGAGAATCCCAGTGTCATAAAAAATACGTTTGAATTATTCGTAATGGAAGCAAAAGGAGAAACAAGCACGACCGACCTTGGCGGAGGAATGATTGGGGCCGTAATGTTCGCCCTTTTTTATTACTTGTTCGATGCGGCAGGATCCCAGTTGATCGCATTTGTGTTGATTATCATCGGTACGATATTGATTACAGGCAGGACATTTGGAGAAGCGGCCGGAAGGATCATTGTGCCAATCGGCAAGTTCGTGAGGGATCAGTGGCTTTCATTCATAGAAGATTTGAAGAACTGGAAAGAGGACCAGCAGCAAAAAAGGACTGCCCAGCGAGAAGCACGTCAGGCTGAAGCACAGAATCGCCAGGAGTCGGCTTCTCCTGAAGAGCAAGCTATCAGAAGTACATCATTAGCTGAGGAACCTGCTCCTGAACCGATAATCTCCAGCTTTGCAGAACGTGCTTATGCAAATCCTGCAGAACAGCACCAGCCTGCAAAACAGGAGAAACCAAAGAAAACAGAAGATGAACCAGCAGAAGAACTCCAGGAACCAATAACCTTCACGGAGGTTGAAAATACAGCATATGAGCTGCCGCCAATCAATCTGCTGAAGCTTCCTAACAAGACGGACCAAAGCGGGGAATATGAATTGATCCACGCCAATGCAGCCAAGCTTGAAAGGACCTTCCAGAGCTTTGGGGTAAAAGCAAGGGTTACCCAGGTCCATTTGGGGCCGGCAGTTACTAAGTACGAAGTCCATCCGGATGTTGGTGTAAAGGTCAGCCGGATTGTCAGCTTGAATGATGACCTGGCACTTGCACTTGCCGCAAAGGATATCAGGATTGAAGCTCCAATTCCGGGCAAATCGGCCATTGGCATTGAAGTTCCCAACAGCGAGGTGGCCATGGTATCCTTGCGGGAAGTAATAGAATCGAAGCAGCATAATAAGCCGGGGGCGAAACTCCAGATAGGTCTGGGCAGGGATATAACTGGCGAAGCTGTTTTGGCTGAATTGAATAAGATGCCGCACTTGCTCGTTGCCGGAGCCACAGGCAGCGGGAAAAGTGTATGTATCAATGGCATCATAACAAGTATCCTGATGAGAGCAAAGCCTCATGAAGTAAAATTAATGATGATCGACCCGAAAATGGTTGAGTTGAATGTTTATAATGGTGTTCCTCATCTGCTAGCTCCGGTGGTTACCGATGCGAAGAAGGCTTCGCAGGCACTCAAAAAAGTCGTCAATGAAATGGAAAGGCGTTATGAGCTCTTTTCCCATACAGGGACAAGGAATATAGAAGGGTACAACGAATACATCAAGAAATATAATAATGAAGAAGAAGCGAATCAGCCTTTGCTTCCATTTATTGTGGTAATAGTTGACGAGCTTGCTGACCTGATGATGGTTGCTTCTTCTGATGTGGAAGATTCCATCACTCGACTTGCCCAAATGGCCAGGGCTGCAGGAATCCACCTGATCATAGCAACACAGCGTCCATCGGTTGATGTTATCACTGGTGTCATCAAGGCAAATATACCTTCAAGAATCGCGTTTGCTGTTTCTTCAATGACAGATTCACGTACTATTTTGGATATGGGAGGAGCTGAGAAGCTCCTTGGACGGGGAGATATGCTATTCCTGCCAGTAGGTGCATCAAAACCGGTAAGGGTTCAGGGGGCTTTCCTGTCTGATGAAGAAGTTGAAGACGTGGTCAATTATGTAATTGGCCAGCAGAAGGCGCAATACCAGGAGGAAATGATCCCTGAGGATATCCCGGAAAATACATCAGAAGTAGAAGATGAATTATATGGTGATGCTGTTGATTTAGTGGTAGAAATGCAAACTGCTTCAGTCTCCATGCTGCAAAGACGCTTCCGGATAGGATATTCACGTGCTGCAAGGCTGATCGATGAAATGGAACTTAGAGGGGTTGTCGGTCCTTATGAGGGCAGCAAGCCCAGGAATGTATTAGTGGCCAAGTCTGAGGAAGCATAGAAAAAACGAATAGAAAAGTGACTAAAGCCGGATAAAAACATCCGGCTTTTTCGTTGTGCATAGTCCGAAGGGATCAGACGCGCTCTAATAATGTCATACTATTAAAAACGCTTTCAATCTATAATTATACCAAAAATATAGGATTTTTGTACCGGAAAATATGACAAATCTGGTTAAGCTAGCTTTTTTCGACAAAATGTTGAAACGCTATTTATTTATCTTAAAAAAAGTGTTATAGTATTTTCGATTAGTAGGAATGCTATACATCAGATGTCTGATGTCTTTGAGAAAAAAGGTTGGAGGAAGCCTCATGTCGATCAAGTCAGATAACCGGCACCTGTATTTACAAGTAATTGATCACCTGAAGCAAGATATTCAAAAGGGAGTTTATAAAGAAAAAGAAAAACTGCCTTCTGAATTCGATCTTGCCAAGCAGCTTGGAGTCAGCAGGGCAACACTTCGTGAAGCGTTGCGTATTCTTGAAGAAGAAAACGTGATCATCCGCAGGCATGGAGTAGGGACCTTTGTTAACGCCAAACCGCTGTTTTCGTCGGGGATCGAACAGCTTAACAGTGTCACGGCGATGATTGAGCAGGCGGGGATGAAGCCTGGAACAATCTTTTTAAACTCAACGACTACTGGACCAACTGAAGAGGATATCCGCCGTTTTTCATGTTCAATGGATGACGAAATCACTCTGATTGAAAGGGTTAGGACTGCGAATGGGGAACCTGTTGTCTACTGCTTGGACAAAATACCCGAAAAAATCCTTCCTGGAGATTTTTCTCATGAAGATGAATCTTTGCTCCATCTCCTAGAGATAAGATCGAACCGTAAAGTTACATACGCGGTTGCCCAGATAGAGCCCATTGGCTATCATGAAAAGATTTCTCCCATTCTGGAATGTGATCCGGAAACTGCACTGCTTGTTTTAAAGCAGATGCATTTCGACGAAAACGACGTGCCAATCCTTTATTCGGTGAACTACTTTAAAGCCGACAAGTTCAGTTTTCATGTCCTTAGGAAAAGAGTTTAATTTTTTTAGGGGAATGAAAACGCTAACTGCTAGGCTTTTCAGAACATTCCTGCTATATCGACAAACATTCTCTGGGGGGTACAAACCTTGAAAAAGCGTAAATTTGGTTTGGTAATGTCATTGCTTTTGGCAGCAGGCACAATGTTAGCTGGCTGTGGCGGCGATGATAAAGGCAGCGACAATGGCAAAAAGTCAGATTTAAAAGTTGGTATGGTTACTGATGCTGGTACAATTGATGACAAATCATTCAACCAGGGGACATGGGAAGGTATCCTAAAGGCTGAAGATGAATTCGGTGTCAGCACAAAGTATCTTAAGCCTGCCGGAACTACTGAAGCTGAATACTTAAAAGAAATGGGTAACTTATACGACGCTGGATATAAGTTTATCGTTACACCTGGATTTAAGTTTGAAACTGCTGTTTTCCAAGCCCAGGATAAATATAAAGATGCTAAGTTCGTCATCCTTGACGGAAATCCACATAATGGAGACTACAACCCAGTTGTGAAAGAAAACACAGTTGCTGTATTCTTCGCAGAGCACGAATCAGGCTTCCTTGCTGGTGTAGCAGCTGCTCTTGAGTTAAAAGAAGGCGAAGCTGGTTTCATTGGCGGTATGGAAATCCCTGCTGTACAAAAGTTCAACTGGGGCTTCCAGCAGGGTCTTAAGTACGCAAACGAAAACCTAGGAACAAACGTAGTAATCAAACAAGAAAACGTTATTTACCAAGGTTCATTTGATAACGCTGCTGCAGGCGGACAAATTGCTGCTCAATACTATGACCGCGGCGTTGATGTAATCTTCACAGCTGCAGGCGGTGTTGGAGTAGGAGCTATTAAAGAAGCTAAGGACCGCGCTAAAGCTGGTGAAAAAGTTTGGATCGTTGGTGTAGACGTTGACCAGTACGAAGATGGTAAGTACGAAGGCGACAAGTCAGTCATCCTGACTTCTGCAATGAAGAAGCTTGACCAGGTTTCTTATGACATGGTACAGGCTGAACTAGATGGCAAATTCCCTGGCGGAAAGACTCTGACTTTTGATGCTAAGAACGATGGTATCGGTCTTCCTGAGAAGAACCCTAACCTAAGTGATGAAACAGTGAGCAAGGTTAAGGAAGTATACGAAAAGATCAAGTCTGACGAAGTTAAAGTCTCTGCTGAACAAGGAGATCTATTTAAGTAAAATAGAGCAAAAGAGACGGTCGTTTCCGTCTCTTTTGTCTATCAAAGTCTAAACGGTAAATATTTGAAATTAAGGGCAGGGAAACTATCAATCTCTCAAGTCTTTGAATGTTTTTACCTTAAGTTCTGTTCCAGTATAGGGGACTCCCTATTTTAAAAAGGTATAGAGTCTAATACAAAGGTGAGTGCTACTATGAGTTATGTTGTAGAAATGTTGAATATCCGGAAAGAGTTCCCGGGTATCGTAGCCAACGATAATATCACCCTAACGTTAAAAAAAGGGGAGATTCATGCACTATTAGGGGAAAATGGTGCAGGTAAATCAACTTTGATGGGTGTTTTATTTGGGATGTATCAGCCTGAGCAAGGTGTAGTCAAAGTTAATGGAAAAGAAGTGCGCATCACCAATCCTAATGTAGCTAACCGCTTGGGAATTGGAATGGTGCACCAGCACTTTAAACTGGTTGAAAATTTTACCGTTACAGAAAATATCATACTGGGCAGCGAGCCGCTCAAAGGCATGGTACTTGATATCGATAAGGCAGCAAAAAAGATTGAAGAATTGTCAAAGCATTACGGATTGAATGTAGATCCTCACGCCAAGATTGAAGATATTTCAGTAGGTATGCAGCAAAGGGTAGAAATTTTAAAGATGCTTTACCGAGAAGCAGACGTCTTGATATTGGATGAACCAACAGCAGTTCTTACACCATCGGAAATCGATGAATTAATGAAGATTATGCGCAACCTTATTAAAGAAGGAAAGTCTATCATTATTATCACTCATAAACTGAAAGAAATTAAAGCAGTAGCTGATCGCTGTACAGTTATCCGCCGCGGTAAAGGCATCGGCACTGTCAATGTGGCTGAAGCAAGTGAGGCAAGCCTTGCAGAAATGATGGTAGGCCGTCATGTTTCATTCAAAGTGGATAAGAAAGAAAGTACTCCTGGAGAGGTAGTACTTAAAATAGATTCTCTATCTGTGAAAAACAATAGAAAAGTTATGGGTCTTAAGGATTTTTCACTTGAAGTTCGAACTGGTGAAATCGTAGGGATCGCAGGTGTCGAAGGCAATGGCCAAACTGAGCTTATTGAAGCAATTACTGGACTAAGGAAAGCAGAATCAGGCTCCATTCAGATTGATGGCAAGGAGATCAGCAGTCTTCCGATTCGCGAGAGACTTGAAAAAGGAATCAGCCATATTCCTGAAGACAGGCACAAACGCGGTCTGGTCCTGGATTATTCTTTACAGGAAAATATGGTTCTGCAAATCTATAACAAAAAGCCTTTTTCAAAGAATGGCATCTTGAATAAAAACGCTATGAAAACGTATGCTCAAAATATACTGACAAACTTTGATGTGCGTTCCGGTGAAGGTGCAGTTTCTATTGCCAGAACACTATCAGGCGGCAACCAGCAAAAAGCGATCATTGGAAGGGAGCTTGAACTGGATCCAAAACTTCTGATTGCGGTACAGCCTACCCGCGGATTGGACGTAGGTTCAATCGAGTACATCCACAAGAGAATCGTAGAACACCGTGATAAGGGGAACGCAGTATTGCTCGTTTCTTTGGAGCTGGATGAAGTATTGCAGCTATCTGACCGAATTGCCATTGTAAACAATGGAGAACTGGTCGGCACAGTTATCGCTTCTGAAACGAATGAAAATGAAGTTGGTCTAATGATGGCAGGCGTGGCTAAGGAGAGAAGCATATGAGACATACCATCGTATCTGTAATTTCGATTATATTAGGATTGGTGGCCGGGGGGATTTTGATGCTGTTCATCGGAAGCAACCCGATTGAAGGCTATTCCTATCTGCTTCAAGGTGCTTTGAAAAACCTTGAGCGAATCGGGAATACGTTAGCAACAGCAACTCCGCTTGTATTTACCGGCCTGTCCGTCGCTTTTGCATTCCGTACTGGTTTGTTCAACATCGGTGCTTCCGGACAAATGTTAGTTGGCGGTTTATTAGCGTCAGCTGTTGGTTTAACATATGATTTTTCAAGGCCAGTTCTTCTTCTAGTCATGATCCTGGTTGGAATGCTTGGCGGTGCGCTTTGGGCATTCGTTCCTGGATTGTTGAAGGCAAAATTCAATGTTCATGAGGTTGTATCGACAATCATGATGAACTGGATTGCCTATTGGACAATCTATTATGTTATTCCTGGGTATTTCAAGGGAGAATTCCTTGAAACTGAATCCAAGAAACTTGCAGAATCTGCTACCTTGCGTACACCTTGGCTGACAGATATGTTCCAGGGTTCATACATCAACCTTGGCTTATTCCTGGCTGTCATTGCAGTAATCGTGATTGCTTTCATAATTGATAAAACTACATTAGGTTATGAGTTGAAGGCTGTAGGATTTAACAGATTTGCTGCAGAATATGCTGGCATGAAGGTTAATCGCAATATCATTTTATCCATGCTGATTTCAGGTGCTCTTGCCGGATTGGGTGGAGTGGCCCTTTACACAGGCAATGCTTCCAGTATCCAGATCGGAATCCTGCCATCTCAGGGCTATGACGGCATTGCAGTAGCCTTGCTTGGAGCGAATAATCCAATTGGGGTATTCTTTGCAGCTGTATTATTTGGAATCCTGTATTCTGGTACAGGCTTTATGAATGCGATGACGGAAATTCCGCCAGAATTGGCAAATACGATCATTGCGATCATCATTTACTTCGCCGCTACAAGTGTGCTGATTGAGCGTATGCTGAACAAATTCAGGAAGAGAAGCTCAAATCGAAAAGACAAAAGTGGTCCTGTAGTCGAGAAGGGAGATTCCTAAGATGTGGCATATTATAGAACAAATATTTCCTTACGCGATTGTCTTTACAATTCCTCTTCTTATTACAGCCCTGGGCGGTCTTTTTAGTGAGCGAAGCGGAATTGTCAATATTGCCCTGGAAGGATTAATGATCATCGGTGCTTTCTCTGGCGCGCTTACAATCCATTATCTAAGCGGAGTAATTGAAAACAATACTCTTGTTCTTTGGCTGGGATTATTGGCTGCCGTAGTAGCAGGTATCCTATTCTCAATATTGCATGCATTCGCGAGCATTAACTTGAACGCGGATCAGATCATCAGTGGTACGGCAATCAATTTGATTGCGACTGCCTTGACGATTTTCCTTGCGAGAAATATGACAGGAAGCGGGAATATCCGCATCACAAGCGGTTTTACACCATCGAATGTCCCTTTCCTATCTGATATTCCGATTATCGGCGATCTTTTCTTTACAAAAACTTATCCAACCACTTGGTTTGTGCTGGCAATACTTTTTATAAGTTCGTTCATTCTTTACAAAACAAGGTTCGGACTGCGCTTGAGATCCTGTGGTGAATTCCCGCAGGCAGCAGAGGCAGCTGGTATTAATGTTAGAAGAGTCCGCTATAGTGGAGTGCTTATTTCTGGTGCTTTTGCTGGACTTGGCGGAGCTTTGATCATTGTAACTTACGCTGGTGAGTTCACAGGAACTGTATCTGGACTAGGATTCCTTGCATTAGCTTCCTTGATTTTTGGTCAGTGGAAACCACTTGGTGTACTGGCAGCGACTTTCTTCTTTGGTTTTGCAAGTACTATCGCAAACGTATCCCAAGTCATTCCAGAATTGGCTGTCATTCCGCCAATCCTGCTAAAGATCTTCCCTTATGTCGTTACACTGATCGCATTAGTTATCTTCTCTAAATCTTCACAGGCGCCAAAAGCCGTCGGTGAAACCTTTGACAGTGGAAAGCGATAAGATATTACGAAGAGGTGCCTTTAAAATAGGTGCCTCTTTTATTTTTTCCGGTTCAATATAAAAACTTGTTTACATCATCATTTCCTCAAAATCAGCAGGAATTTGCACATTATGTTTAGAATCTATTAAACTGATATGATAAAATAAAGGAAAATGTTGGTTAAAATAAGGTTGTAAGAGGTCTATAAGATGAAGCTATCATTATATTTGGATGACCGTGAAACAGAGAAAATCTTTTCGTATTTGCGCTGGATTTTCCTTTTTGTTGGCGTGCTATTGTTCTATTTTCCGCCTCTCGCTGACAGATTGGATTTCTCAAAAGACTCCTTCCCGGTCCTGTTGGCTGTAGGATTGGTATATATGGCATCTGCACAGATTGCCTTAATCAAGCTTAGTCCTGATAATGAGTATTTTTCATTGCTTACAAAAGCAGGAATTATTTTTGATTATATCGCACTCATTTGGCTGCTTGTTTTAACCAAAGGTTCAATGTCGCCATTATTCCCAATTTCCTACCTGCTTGTTATGCATGCTACGATTTATTGGAGAACAAAGGGGGCAATCTTGTCCTCGGCATCACTTACCGTTGGATATACTGCGATTTATCTTGTTCAAGGCGATTTTGAATTTTACACTTCTTTTGTATTTATCCTTAACCTTGCTTTCATCTGGATCGTCGGTGTTTTTGGATCGCTTATTGTCATTAGGGAAAGAAAACATCTAAAACAAAAGGAAATTTTTCATGAACTGATGTTCACTGATTACCTGACAGGGTTATACAACCATAGGCATTTTCAGGAACAGCTGAGGATGCTCACAGTAAGTCAGGAAGATTTTTTGCTGATAATGGGTGATATCGACCATTTCAAGCAGGTGAATGACCAATTTGGACACTTGACTGGTGATGAAATATTGAAGAAAATAGGAACGATTTTTCAGGAGCTGGCCGATCGGCATGATGCCCAGGCGTTCCGTTATGGTGGAGAAGAGTTTGCATTTTTGCTTCCTTTAACTGATGAAAAGGGCCAAATAGCTTTTTTTGAGGATCTGTATTCAGTCCTGTCAGCTGAGGAGTTTACCGAGGAATGTAAGTCCATTACGATGAGCTTTGGAATTGCATCTTCTAAAACAGAAGCGTCGCCTGATAAGCTATTGGGCCATGCGGATCAGCTATTATACGATGCAAAGGCAGCTGGCAAGAATCAGGCGAAATTTCAAACAGGCTATTCATATCGGTATAGCAATGCGAAATCTGAAATTGCAGCAGCTAGCCAATGAAAACAAAAGCACGACATTTTAGGGATAAGTTTCCTTTCAGCAGACAAACACTCGCAATATTAAAATCAATTCAAGGAAAACGCCTGGAGCATCCATGCGTTTTTTGTTTCCTTTAGAGAACCTTTTACCACAAGCTGAGTTGAAAGCTGAATTGTGATAATTTAATCCTGTTGATTTTAGTGGAAGGCGCGAAGACTCCTTCGGGAGAAGGCTCACCGCACGCCTCGAGGAAAGCGAAGCGCCTGGAACGGAAATCAACAGCCTTGGTTCAACCAGTTTTACAAAATGTTCTTCCTATGATCCGAATTGCCTGATTCGATGATGCTTTCCCATTTTAGATAAATCGTTTCGCAATTGCTTGAATTAGACAAATCAGGAAAGGTATAGTTAGAGTGTATTTATAGGAATATTAAATATAGGCATTTCAACGTATACATAAATAAGCGATGTTTTACAGGTTTTCAAACAGTGAACAAGGGAATATTGAAAGGTTCATATCGCGTTTCCAATAAAGGAGGATTTAAATGGCTGTCATTTCAGAAACAATCAAGGATATGAAGGGCTACAAGCTGCACATCGTTAAAACCGCAAAGTTTAAGACAAACACGATCGTCTGGAAAATGAAAACACCTCTGACAACCGAAAACGTAACAAAACGGGCATTGCTGCCATATGTCTTGCAGAGCAGTTCCAAGTCATATGAAACAACTTCAAAGCTCCGCTCCTATTTAGATGAGCTTTATGGTGCAAATCTATATGTTGATGTGTCAAAGAAAGGTGAATACCAGGTCATTAGTTTCTCACTCGAAATCGCTAATGAGAAATTCCTGAGCGACCAAGAGCCTTTGCTGAAAAAGGGTATGGAATTGATTGCTGAAATTCTCGTGAACCCGCTTGCAGCTAATGATGCTTTTGATAAAGATACAGTGGAGAAGGAAAAGCGGACTCTTAAGCAGAGGATTCAGGCGGTTTATGATGACAAAATGCGCTATTCCAATTTTAGGCTTGTACAGGAAATGTGTAAAGGCGAGCCATATGCTTTGCATGTGAACGGCGAGATCGACGATATCCCGCAAATTAATGAGCAAAATTTGTATGAGTATTACAAGCAGGCTTTTGCAGAGGATGAATTGGATTTATACATCATCGGCGATGTAAACGAAGATGAAGTACAAACAATTGCAGATCAGCTGCTCCAATTCCAGGATCGGAACCCTAAAAAGGTGGAAACGGCCCAGAGTGGCAGCATTGAAGAGAAAACAATAAAGGATAAGGAAGATGTTAAACAAGGCAAGCTGAACATCGGCTACCGGACCAATGTTCTTTATGGTGATAAGGATTACTATGCATTGCAGGTATTCAACGGGATTTTCGGTGGGTTCTCTCATTCAAAGCTGTTCCTGAATGTTCGCGAAAAGGCGAGCCTTGCCTATTATGTAGCGAGCAGGCTTGAAAGCCATAAAGGCTTGATGATGGTTATGTCCGGAATTGAATTTAATAATTTCGATCTTGCCATTAAAATTATCCGTGAGCAGATGCAGGCAATGCAGGCTGGGGATTTCACTGACCAGGAGATTGACCAGACAAAAGCCGTCATTGAAAACCAGCTTCTTGAAACATTGGATACAGCAAGGGGAATGGTCGAAGTGCTTTACCATAATGTTGTATCAGACAACAAAGTAAGCCTGGATGAGTGGCTCGACGGCATGAGCAAAACAACCAAAGAGGAAATTGTGGAAGTGGCCAATAAAGTGAAGATGGACACCATTTACTTCCTAACTGGATTGGAGGCGGACAAATAATGGAAAAGATTATGTTTGATCAGCTTCAGGAGGAGCTTTACTACGAAAAGCTGGCTAATGGTTTGGATGTGTACATTCTTCCGAAGAAAGGCTTCAATAAAACATATGCAACCTTTACGACGAAATATGGCTCCATCGATAATCATTTCCTTCCGCCTGATAAAAGCGAGTATGTAAAGGTCCCGGATGGGATCGCTCACTTCCTTGAGCATAAATTATTCGAAAAAGAAGATGGTGATGTATTCCAGCAATTCAGCAAGCAGGGGGCATCAGCTAATGCGTTCACTTCCTTCACAAGGACTGCATACCTGTTTTCAAGTACCTCTAATGTGGAAAAGAATTTGGAGACGCTGATTGATTTCGTGCAGGAACCTTATTTCACCGAAAAGACGGTTGAAAAAGAGAAGGGAATCATTGGACAGGAAATCACAATGTACGATGATAATCCTGACTGGAGGCTTTACTTTGGACTTATCCAGAATATGTATAAAAACCATCCGGTAAGCATTGATATTGCAGGGACAATCGAATCGATTTCACATATAACAAAGGATATGCTTTATGAGTGCTATGAAACATTTTATCATCCAAGCAACATGCTGCTATTCGTGGTCGGCCCGGTCAGTCCGGAGGGCATCATGGGCCAGATCAAGGATAATCAGTCTAAAAAGGAGTACAAGAACAAACCTGAAATCCAGCGCAGATTCGATGAAGAGCCTGCAGGTGTAGCAGAAAAGAAAAAGGTTTTGAAGATGAATGTCCAGACCTCAAAATGCCTTGTTGGCCTGAAAGCGGCTAATCCAACTCAATCAGGAAAAGAAATGCTTAAAAACGAGCTTGCAACAAATGTGCTCCTAGATATCCTGTTTGGCAAAAGCTCAGAAAATTACACAGAATTATATGGAAGCGGCCTGATTGACGATACCTTCTCATATGACTATTCACAGGAATATGGCTTTGGTTTTGCTATGGTAGGCGGAGATACAAACGAACCGGATGTTCTTGCTGAAAAGCTGGAGGATATGCTGATGCAGGCAAAGACAGGATCTGGTTTCACTGCAGAAGCACTTGAAAGGACAAAAAAGAAAAAAATCGGTTCATTTCTCCGGGCTGTGAATTCACCTGAGTACATTGCAAATCAGTTTACCCGCTACGCTTTCAATGACATGGATTTGTTTGATGTAGTTCCGGTCCTTGAAAGCCTTACTCTAGAGGATATCAGGAGCTCGGCAGATCGGCTGATTTCTGAAGAAAGACTGACAGTGTGCCAGGTAGTGCCTAAAGGAGCGTAAAGAAATTTTTGAACTGTTTGGTGCGCCGGAATTTCCGGCGCATTTTCCATGAAAGGGACTGGATAGGAATGGAAATAAAAAGATTCGCATTGATTACGGGAGCCAGCGGCGGACTCGGACAGGCTATTTCATTAAAGCTTGCTGCGGAGGGTTACTCATTATATTTGCACTACAACCGGAATGAAGCAGGGATCAGGTCACTTCTTGAAAAATTGGCCCACTTTGAAGGTGAGTTCATTCCTGTAAAGGCAGATTTATCGTCAAAAGAAGGATATAAGCAGCTGGCCAACAATATTTTTTCACTGGACGCTATTATTCATAATGCTGGCAACTCTCTATATGGACTGCTCGCAGACATAGATGAAACAGCGGCAGAAGAGCTGGTGCAAATTCATGTAACGTCACCGCTGCTGCTGACAAAAAGACTCCTTCCAAAGTTGCTCTCAAAAAAAAGCGGGGGCATAGTGGTTATTTCCTCAATATGGGGTCAAGAAGGTGCAGCATGTGAAGTTGCTTATTCAATGGTAAAAGGAGCTCAAATATCCTTTACCAAGGCATTGGCAAAGGAACTTGCTCCTTCCGGTATCAGAGTGAATGCCGTAGCTCCCGGGGCAATCGCAACCCCGATGATGAAGGGATTTACGGAAGAAGAGATTTCCGTGATTTCTGATGAGATTCCGGCTGGGAGGCTGGGAAGGCCGGAGGAGGTAGCTGATTCAGTAGAATTTCTTTTATCTGAAAAATCAGCTTATATAACCGGACAAGTGCTGGCTGTCAACGGCGGCTGGCATGTATAAAGAAGTTGTGACAATTTTTTAAAATGAAAAGCCCGATGAATAATTATCGACCGGTGTATGCAAAATAACCTTGTACTATTTTAGACAAGGAGGTTGTCAATATGTCCGTTCTGGATAATTGGAATCAATGGAAGGATTTCTTGGGAGACCGTCTTAACCAGGCTCAAGCCCAGGGAATGAACAAAGACGTCATGGGTGACCTTGCTTATCAAATCGGTGACTATCTTGCGAAGAATGTTGATCCAAAGAACGAGCAGGAAAGAGTGCTATCAGATCTTTGGTCGGTAGCTAGTCCTGACGAGCAGCATGCAATCGCTACGATGATGGTAAAGCTGGTACAAAATAACGGCACTAAGCAATAAAATGCTTGGATGGAAGAGGGGACAAATGGATCCTCTCTTTTTTTTGGCTTCTTAATACTGGACATTTGGCGTTTAGAAATCAAATCCTGCCATTCCAAATGCCAATCTTTAATGTCGGAGGATTCTGGCTTGTTTTTCCTTTCATATTAAACAAAAATCATATATTATAGAAGCTAGATATTTTATGTCTAATTGTGTCGCACAAAAAAGAGCTGAATGGCAAAGGAGGACAAAGATGGAGAAAAAAGAATGGTACTTGGAATATGAAATTGTGATCAATCGTCCAGGACTGCTTGGTGACATTTCTTCTTTGCTTGGGATGCTGTCGATAAACATTGTCACGATCAATGGGGTCGATGAAGGAAGACGGGGCCTATTGATGCTCGCGAAAGATGACGATCAAATTGAGCGATTAGAGTCAATTTTGAATACAATGGATACAATAAGGGTAATCAAGATCAGAGAGCCCAAGCTGCGCGACCGTATGGCAGTCCGTCACGGCCGCTATATCCAGCGTGATGCTGATGATAAAAAAACATTCAGGTTTGTAAGGGATGAGCTTGGACTCCTTGTTGATTTTATGGCAGAATTGTTTAAGCAGGAAGGGCATAAACTGATTGGCATACGGGGAATGCCTCGTGTAGGCAAAACGGAATCAGTGGTAGCATCAAGTGTCTGTGCCAATAAAAGATGGCTTTTCGTTTCATCGACTTTACTAAAGCAGACAATACGCAATCAATTGATTGAAGACGAGTATAACGCAGATAATCTGTTTATCATTGATGGCATTGTTTCTACCAGAAGAGCCAATGAGAGGCACTGGTCACTTGTCAGGGAAATCATGCGCCTTCCCGCAGTGAAGGTTGTAGAACATCCTGATATTTTTGTCCAAAATACAGAATATACCCTTGAAGATTTTGATTATATAATTGAACTCCGAAATGATCCAAATGAAGAAATCGTTTATGATATGGTCCAGAAAAACCACATGTTCACAGACTCTGACTTTGGAGGATTTGATTTTTAACAGTATTGGAAGGTGTTATCGTGACTGAGTTAGGAAATTTATTAAAAGAAGCACGTGAAGCAAAGGGCCTCAGCCTGGATGAACTGCAGTCCATTACAAAAATACAAAAGCGATACCTCCTCGGCATTGAGGAAGGAAATTATTCTGCAATGCCCGGCAAGTTTTACGTACGCGCTTTTATTAAACAGTATGCTGAAGCAGTTGGCCTTGATCCTGACCAGCTTTTCGAGCAGTATAAAAATGATATACCTACTACATACAATGAAGAACTCCCTGAACAATTATCGCGGGTCCAGTCAAGGAAAAGCCTGTCTCCTGATACATCCAGAGTCTTTGATATACTTCCGAAAATCCTGATTGGTATCTTCATCGTTGGAGCAATAGCATTAATCTGGTATTTGATTGTCCAGAACGCTGGTGATGACTCAAAAGAACCTGCTGCTACGGATAAAGGCAAAACCACTGTTGAAGAACCAAAGGAAATTGCCGATGATTCAAACAGTGATGAAGATGCCGAAGAAGAGCCGGCAGAAGAGGAAGCTCCTGTTGAAGAAACACCTGCTCAGGAGCTGTCAATGGTTTCGAATAGCGGAAGTAATACCACTTATGAAGTGAAAAATACAGAGAAGTTTGTATTGAAGATAGTATCACTGGGTCAAACATGGGTGGGTGTTTCAACAGGATCTGGAAAATCAGTATTCCAGGCAACACTTGTTAAAGGGAAAAACGAAAGCCAGACTACTGACATGTCAAATGAAAGCCAGGCAGTAATCAATATTGGCTACGCACCTGATACAGAAATCTATGTCAATGACCAGAAGCTGGAATATGCTGTTGACCCGAAGAAAGATATGACCCAAAAAATCACGATTAACTTTGTTAAGTGATGACACACATGGGCTGTATTAAAGTTACCATAAGCCTAATATATCAGGGACTGCTCCGCTAACTGGAGCAGCTTTTGAACAGCAGCCACATGAAAGTTTATGAAACGCCCGTATGGACTTATGTTTATACGGGCTAAAATTATAATAGTCATCTTTTTAAGATGCTGGTGGGATTTTTACATAATTATTGTTTAAAGAAATCCAAAGCTTGGATTTCGATATTTAACATCCTGGAGGAAAAAGAATATGAACTTGCCTAATAAGATTACGGTTTCAAGGATCCTGTTGATTCCGTTATTTCTCATCGTGATGATTGTACCCTTCTCATGGGGAGAAGTTGCCCTGTTGGGTACAACAATGCCGGTCACACATCTGGTGGGAGCATTGATCTATATTTTTGCATCAGTGACTGACTGGGTTGATGGATACTTAGCCCGAAAACATAATCTTGTCACAAACCTTGGCAAATTCCTGGATCCGCTTGCTGACAAACTGCTGGTATCTTCTGCGCTGATTGTGCTGGTAGAGCTGGGATATGCCCCAGCCTGGATTGTCATCATCATCATCAGCAGGGAATTTGCCGTCACTGGACTTCGCCTGCTGCTTGCCGGTGGCGGGGAAGTTGTTGCGGCCAAGATGCCCGGGAAAATTAAAATGTGGGCCCAAACCGTAGCGATTTCAGCGCTGCTGCTGCATAACATCATTTTTGAAGCATTCTCGATTCCGTTTGCAGATTTGGCTCTTTGGGTAGCCATGTTCTTTACGATCTGGTCTGGCTGGGACTACTTCGCTAAAAACAAAAACATATTCAGTAATTCAAAATAAAGGCAGTAAATTGGGGGAGTATACATGAATGCTGAAATCATTGCGGTAGGCTCGGAACTGCTTCTTGGCCAAATCGTCAATACTAATGCTAGATTCCTTTCAAGGCAGCTTGCTGAACTTGGTATCAATGTGTTTTACCATACTGTCGTTGGTGATAATCCTGACAGGCTCAAGCAGGCAGTTAAGATTGCACAGGACCGTGCGGAATTTATCATCTTTACAGGCGGGCTAGGGCCAACTAAGGATGACCTGACAAAGGATAGTATTGCGGCACTGCTAGGGAAAAAGCTTGTCCTCGACGAAGAAGCCATGCAATCAATTGAGGACTATTTCAAAAAAACGAATAGAGTGATGACTGAAAACAATCGGAGGCAGGCTATGGTCATTGAGGGGTCATACATCCTGAAAAATGACAATGGGATGGCTCCGGGAATGTTTTTATCGGTTGAAAACCGTAAATACATGCTGCTTCCTGGGCCTCCTTCGGAAATGGAGCCCATGTTCCTCAAGTATGGTCAGGAAGCGATAGCAGGCATGTTTGGCCGCCAGTCAAAAATTGAATCAAGGGTACTTCGCTTCTTTGGGATTGGAGAAGCAGCTCTGGAAGCTAAAATTGAAGACTTAATCGATGCGCAAAGCAATCCGACCATAGCTCCCCTGGCAAGTGACAGTGAGGTGACCCTGCGGCTTACTGCAAGGGATGAATCCGCCAGCACGGCCGAGGCGCTGATCGACAAAGTTGAAGCTGAAATAAAGGCCAGGGTTGGGCAATATTTATATGGGTACGGAGAGACTTCCCTCATAGCAGAGCTCTACAACGCGCTAAAGGAAAATAATCTTACCGTATCAGCTGCTGAAAGCTTAACAGGCGGAATGTTTCAGCAGGAGCTCACTTCAGTTCCGGGGGCTAGCAGCGTCTTTAAGGGAGGCTTTGTCTCCTATTCTAACGAAGCTAAAATCCAGCTGCTGAATGTCAGGACCGAAACGATTTCTAAGTATGGGGCTGTCAGCAGCGAGTGCGCTGAGGAGCTTGCTATAAACGCTGCTGCACTGACAAATTCGGATGTGGGTATAAGCTTTACGGGTGTAGCAGGACCAGATGAACTGGAAGGGCACCCGGCTGGAACAGTCTATATCGGAATACATATCAATGGTGAGCAAGTACACACCGAAAAGCTTCAGCTTGGCGGGTCAAGGGCAGCAGTCAGAACCCGGGCGGTAAAGCATGGCTGTTTTTTATTGCTTAATAGATTAAAAGGAACACGGAAGCCCTAAGCTCCGTGTTTTTTTCTTAAGGCTGTGTTAAAGCTGAATGTTGATTTTTAACCCTATTGATTGTAGTGGAAGGCGCGAAGACTCCTTCGGGATGAAGCGGGCAGGTGAGACCCCGCAGGAGCAAAGCGACGAGGAGGCTCACCGCACGCCCCAAGAAAAATTTGCTCTTGAAAAAGCCGGCAATTGGGCTTTTTCACAATTTTTCAGAGGAAAGCGAAGCGCCTGGAACGAAAATCAACAGCCTCGTTTAACAGAGCCTTTCTTAAAAAATAAATAGACAGATTTCTTCGGGGAAATAAGTTTTGGCTGGTGTGCTCCGGTGGAAAAACAGTAAAAATCATATCCAAAATTGAATTTTGTCAAATAGTTCAGCTTGAAAAAAAACGAATAAATGTTCGATTTTTTGATGGACAAACCGCCAGGAAAAAGGTATAGTAATAGTAGGTTTTAAATAAGAGTTTTGCGGGCAGGCAGTACGCCAGTCCGTTCTATATAAAAGGAGGAAAATTGAGTGAGTGATCGTCAAGCTGCGTTAGATATGGCGTTAAAACAAATTGAAAAACAATTTGGTAAAGGCTCAGTTATGAAATTGGGAGAAAAGACAGACACGAAGATTTCTACTTCTCCAAGTGGTTCCCTGGCATTGGATGTCGCTTTAGGAATAGGCGGATATCCCCGCGGACGTGTTATTGAAATTTACGGTCCTGAAAGTTCAGGTAAAACAACAGTGGCGCTTCATGCAATCGCTGAAGTACAGGCTAATGGCGGACAGGCTGCATTCATTGACGCTGAACATGCTCTCGATCCTGTATACGCACAGAAGCTGGGCGTAAATATCGATGAACTTCTTCTTTCTCAGCCGGATACAGGAGAACAGGCTCTGGAAATTGCTGAAGCCCTTGTTCGAAGCGGCGCAATCGATATCATCGTTATTGACTCAGTTGCTGCTCTTGTACCAAAAGCTGAAATCGAAGGCGAGATGGGTGATTCCCATGTTGGTCTGCAGGCCCGCCTTATGTCCCAGGCATTGCGAAAGCTATCAGGTGCCATCAATAAATCTAAGACAATCGCAATTTTTATCAACCAGATTCGTGAAAAAGTTGGTGTTATGTTCGGTAACCCTGAAACTACACCAGGCGGACGCGCTCTGAAGTTCTATTCAAGTGTGCGTCTTGAAGTGCGCCGTGCAGAGACTTTGAAGCAGGGCAATGACATGGTCGGTAATAAAACAAAGATTAAGGTTGTTAAGAACAAGGTGGCTCCGCCGTTCCGGACAGCTGAAGTTGACATCATGTACGGTGAGGGGATTTCCAAAGAGGGCGAAATCATCGACATGGGTTCAGACCTTGATATCGTCGATAAAAGCGGTTCGTGGTACTCCTATAATGGTGAACGTCTTGGACAGGGAAGGGAAAATGCAAAAGTCTTCCTGAAGGAAAACCCATCCATCCGTCTTGAAGTTCAGAAAAAGATTCGTGACCATTATGGTCTCGATGGAGAGTTCACCGTCACAGAAACAGACGAAGACCAGGAAGAATTTGAACTTGATTAATAGATTTAGCTATAAATATGCAAATAAGGTCTCCTGAATCCAGGGGACCTTATTTGCAATAATTCCCTAAAAAATTGAATTGATAGAATAATTTTAAAAAGGAATCCATCCCTTACAGGACAAACCCTTGACAATAAAATTTGGCAGCTTTACAATTAAACATGTATATTTTACATTTTCATGGTATTAAAAACGTTTAAAAGCATTAGAGCTGTATGTTGATGCTTGAAACAATGTACATGCCGACACTTTAAAAAACGTAACACAAGTTCATAGCAAGAGGAGGTGAAAATGATGGATCCTATTATTTTGATCATCTCCATTTTGCTTGGCCTATTCGTCGGTGCAGTTGTTGGCTATTTTTATCGTAAATCCGTTGCGGAAGCAAAAATTGCAGGTGCCAGAAACGCTGCTGAGCAGATCATTGAAGATGCGAAGCGCGAAGCAGAGGCTATGAAGAAAGAAGCCCTGCTAGAGGCTAAGGATGAGAATCACAAGCTGCGCACTGAAGCAGAACGTGAAATTCGTGAACGAAGAAATGAACTGCAAAAACAAGAAAATCGTTTATTGCAAAAAGAGGAGAATCTTGATCGTAAAGATGAATCGTTGAACAAACGTGAAAATCTTTTAGAGAAGAAAGATGATGCTCTTTCCAAAAGACAACAGCATATTGAAGAGATGGAAAGCAAAGTGGACGAGATGGTACGAAATCAGCAGGCTGAACTTGAACGCA
Source organism: Mesobacillus sp. (assembly GCF_057785455.1). Taxonomy (NCBI): domain Bacteria; kingdom Bacillati; phylum Bacillota; class Bacilli; order Caryophanales; family Bacillaceae; genus Mesobacillus; species Mesobacillus sp. Next base: position 77,090 of record NZ_JBYNSB010000001.1, on the reverse strand, counting down.
TCTCGGGCTTAACGCGTGATGAGGCTAAATCCATCATTTTGGAACGAACTGAGCAAGAGCTTGCTCACGACATTGCATTAATGATTAAGGAAAACGAAAACAGGGCGAAAGAGGAATCCGATAAGAAAGCAAAAGAAGTTCTCTCTCTTGCCATCCAAAGATGCGCAGCTGACCATGTCGCTGAAACGACAGTATCAGTTGTCAACCTTCCTAACGATGAAATGAAGGGACGCATCATCGGCCGTGAGGGACGGAATATCCGTACCCTGGAAACGTTGACTGGGATTGATCTCATCATTGATGACACTCCGGAAGCAGTTATCCTTTCCGGTTTTGACCCAATCAGACGTGAAACAGCCCGTTTGGCTTTAGACAAGCTAGTTCAGGACGGACGTATTCATCCGGCTCGAATTGAGGAAATGGTTGAAAAGGCACGCCGTGAAGTAGATGAACACATTCGTGAGGTAGGCGAACAAACGACCTTTGAAGTGGGCGTTCACGGGCTGCACCCTGACCTTATCAAAATTCTTGGCCGCTTGAAGTATCGTACAAGTTACGGACAGAATGTACTAAAACATTCAATGGAAGTAGCTCAATTGTCCGGATTGCTTGCTGCTGAGTTAGGTGAAGATGAAACATTGGCTCGCCGTGCAGGACTCCTGCATGATATTGGAAAAGCAATCGACCATGAAGTAGAAGGAAGCCACGTTGAAATTGGTGTGGAACTTGCAACTAAGTACAAGGAACATCCTGTTGTCATCAACAGTATTGCTTCCCACCATGGAGATACTGAGCCGACTTCGATCATTGCAGTACTTGTTGCAGCTGCCGACGCATTATCAGCTGCAAGGCCAGGTGCCCGCAGCGAAGCGCTTGAAAACTATATCCGCCGCCTTGAAAGGCTTGAAGAGATTTCTGAATCCTATGAAGGAGTCGAAAAATCATTCGCAATCCAGGCGGGAAGAGAAATCCGGATTATGGTTAAACCCGATCAAATCGATGACTTGCAGGCTCATCGCCTTGCACGTGATATCCGTAAGAAAATCGAGGAAGAGCTTGATTATCCAGGACATATCAAAGTTACAGTCATCAGAGAGACAAGGGCAGTTGAATACGCAAAATAAAGCGGTGCTTTTTGCACCGCTTTTTTTATTGTACTGGCTCTAAAATAACCATTAGGCTCTAATGCCAATCTGAGTATTTATAGGGATTCAAAGCCCGCCACTTTTTTTATCCCAAAAAAAGTGTGGTACAATGATGTATAACAAAAATCCAGCACAGGAAAGGGAATTTTGATGAGGATTTTATTTGTGGGAGATGTAGTAGGTTCTCCAGGCAGGGATATGGTAAAGGAATATCTGCCAAAATTAAAAGATAAGTTTCGTCCGACAGTGACAATCATAAATGGGGAAAACTCAGCCAGTGGCAAAGGGATAACCGAAAAAATATACAGGCAGTTCCTTGAACAGGGGGCACAGGCGGTAACGCTCGGCAACCATGCTTGGGATAACAGGGATATATTCGAATTCATAGATGAAGCCAAGTACCTGGTAAGGCCAGCGAATTACCCGGAAGCAGTTCCTGGGAAAGGCATCGTTTATTTAAGGATTAATCAGGAAGAGCTCGCTGTGATTAATTTGCAGGGCAGGACGTTTTTAGCTCCAATTGATTGTCCTTTCAAAAAAGCCGATCAATTGATTGAGGAAGCAAGGAAGAGGACTCCGCTGATCTTTGTGGATTTCCATGCTGAGGCAACGAGTGAGAAGCAGGCAATGGGCTGGTATCTTGATGGCAGGGTATCTGCCGTGGTAGGCACTCATACACATGTTCAGACGGCGGACCAGCGGATTTTGCCTAATGGCACAGCCTATGTATCTGATGTTGGAATGACCGGGCCATATGACGGCATTTTAGGGGTTGAAAGGGAAGCTGTGCTTAAAAGGTTCCTTACAAGCCTGCCGACTAGATTCGAAGTCGCAAAAGACGGCCGCACTCAGCTTTCCGCAGTGCTGGTTGATCTCGACAAAAATACTGGGTCTGCAAAGAAAATCCAGACAGTGCTCATCAATGAGGATCATCCGTTTTACGACTGATAAAATTTTGTGGTGAAAAAAACTCCAGATTACATATGTAGGGTTTAATGTTTTTTTAAGCGCAGGTCATATATAGGCTCTCTCCTGAATATAGTAGCAGTGGAACAAACTAACCTGGATGTCCACCTATGGCTTCCAGGATCGGGACAATATAAGGAGGAGCCAGGAATGGAAATATTAAAAGTTTCAGCAAAATCTAATCCTAATTCTGTAGCTGGTGCGCTTGCTGGAGTTCTGCGAGAAAGAGGCGGCGCGGAAATCCAGGCAATTGGAGCGGGTGCATTGAATCAGGCCGTTAAGGCAGTAGCGATCGCAAGAGGGTTCGTAGCACCCAGCGGCGTCGATCTCATTTGCATCCCGGCATTTACTGATATCCTGATTGATGGCGAAGAGCGTACTGCAATCAAGTTGATTGTAGAGCCCAGGTGAATCTGGCAGCAGTATGCATAAGATAAATATATCTTAATAGGATTAAAGGGGTTTTAATTTTGCCTGTTTGCTGACGCAAGCAGGTTTCTTTTATTTAAGCGGTTTTGGAAAAAAGGAGGAAATCTTGTGGCAATTATCGATACGCATTGCGATGTATTATATAAGTTATTCATGAAGCCAGAACTCAATTTTCGAAACTCAGGGGAACTGCAGGTGAACCTTGAACGTCTGAATAATTCCGGAACAAAGGTACAGTTCTTTGCAATTTATGTGCCAGAGACAGTGCATCCTGACTTGAAGTTTCAGGCTGCCCTGCGCATGGCGGATCTGTTTTATGAAAAAGTGCTTTCACCGAATCCGCAAATGAAGCTTGTCAACAGCAGGCAGGATATTGCCAGGCTGGAGGACCATCAAATTGGAGCTGTGCTGGCTTTAGAAGGCTGTGACGCGATTGGCCAGGACTTATTAAAGCTAAGGACACTTCTCAGGCTGGGGGTCCGTTCTGTGGGGTTGACGTGGAACTATGGAAACTATGCAGCAGATGGAGCGCTTGAAGAGCGCGGAGCAGGGCTTTCGAGGTTTGGCAGACAGGTTGTCTCCCTGCTGAACGATTCAGAAACGATGTGTGATGTTTCGCATTTATCAGAAAGGGCTTTCTGGGATGTCATTGAAACTAGCAGCAGGGCATTTGCCTCCCATTCCAACTGCCATTCCCTTTGCTCTCACCCAAGGAACCTGAGGGATGACCAAATCAAGGCGTTGATTGATAAGAACTCAGTAATCGGTATTACGTTTGTTCCTGAGTTTCTATCAGGGAGAAAGGATGCACAGATTGACGATGTGCTTCGTCATCTTGAACATATTTGTGAACTGGGCGGCGAGGACCATGCAGGCTTTGGTTCTGATTTCGATGGGATTGACTTTACTGTCAGCGGCCTTTCTGCGAATGAACAATACCTGAATTTGATTGATAAGTTGCAAAAATATTATTCTGAAATACAAGTACAGAAATTTTTATACCGGAACATGTCGGAAAGACTTCCGTACTGAGATGGACTGAAACCAATAGCAGCAAGGGATGGGCTGGACCTGTGCAAACGGTGAAAAAACAATGTACTTACAATATTTTAATAAATAAAAAAATATTCATATTTTAGCCAATATTTGTTTGGAAAGGGTTGCTTTTTTTTTCACATAGGTCTAGAATTGTAAGCGTTTAGTACCATCCATTTACTAGAATTCAGCATATTAATAGATAATTCCGCTAATTTCTAGTGAATTACTTGGAAAAGTGCTACACTTAAAAACGTGAAGCGTTTTTACATATTTTTTTACGTATCTAAAGGGGTGTAAGAGATGATCAATCAACTTTCATGGAAAGTTGGCGGACAGCAGGGAGAAGGAATCGAATCTACCGGGGAAATTTTCTCTATTGCATTGAACCGTCTAGGCTACTACTTGTATGGCTACCGTCACTTTTCATCACGTATCAAAGGCGGACATACGAATAACAAGATCAGAGTAAGCACTACACAGGTTCGATCTATTTCTGATGATTTAGATATCCTAGTGGCATTCGATCAGGAAACAATCGATGTGAACTACAAGGAATTGCATGAGAATGGCGTAATTATTGCTGATGCTAAGTTTGACCCTAAGAAGCCAGAGGATACACAAGCCGCAATGTATGCGGTTCCATTTACAGAAATGGCTACTGAACTGGGAACATCTCTTATGAAAAACATGGTTGCCATCGGTGCAACTAGCGCTATTTTAGACTTGGATATTCAGGTTTTTGAAGAAGTCGTCCAGGAAATCTTCGGACGCAAAGGACAACAAGTTGTCGATAAAAATATGGAAGCCATCAAAGCGGGCTACGAATATACGAAACAACAATTAGGCGATTCCGAGACTATGCAGCTTGAAAAAGCGGATGGTCAAAAACGCCTATTTATGATTGGGAATGATGCAATCGCACTTGGTGCTGTTGCAGCGGGCTGCCGTTTCATGGCTGCATACCCAATCACACCTGCATCAGAAATCATGGAATATTTGATCAAAAAACTTCCTGCTCTTGGCGGAACAGTTATCCAGACAGAAGATGAGATTGCTGCCGTTACGATGACAATTGGTGCAAACTACGGCGGCGTCCGTGCACTTACAGCTTCTGCAGGTCCTGGACTTTCATTGAAGATGGAAGCAATCGGCCTTTCAGGTATCACTGAAACTCCGCTTGTTATTGTTGACACTCAGCGTGGGGGCCCATCAACAGGTCTTCCTACTAAACAGGAACAATCAGATCTAATGGCGATGATTTATGGAACTCATGGTGAGATTCCGAAGATCGTCATGGCTCCAAGTACTGTACAGGAAGCTTTCTACGATGCCGCTGAAGCATTTAACCTTGCTGAAGAATATCAGTGTCCGGTTATTGTCTTAACTGACCTTCAGTTATCATTAGGAAAGCAGACTGTTGAACCGCTTGATTTTGGCAAAGTTGAAATCCGCCGTGGAAAACTAGCTACTGAAGCACTTCCTGAAATTGATGACAAAGGTTACTTTAAGCGTTATGAAGTGACAGAGGATGGCGTTTCACCTCGTGTCATCCCTGGAATGAAGAATGGTATCCACCACGTTACTGGTGTTGAGCATGACGAGACTGGAAAACCTTCAGAATCTGCTGCGAACCGCATTGCCCAGATGGATAAGCGCTTCCGCAAAATCAGCAATCTGAAGTTCGATACGCCAATCCATAAGAATGCTCCGCATGAGGAAGCAGACCTATTGATTGTAGGTTTCAACTCTACACGTGGTGCAATCGAAGAAGCAATGGGAAGGCTTGAGAAGGATGGTTTGAAAGTGAACCACGCACATGTACGCCTGATTCATCCATTCCCAGCTGATGAAATGATGGAGCTTGTCAGATCTGCAAAGAAAGTTGCAGTAATTGAAAACAATGCGACAGGACAACTGGCAAACATCATGAAGATGAACGTCGGAAGCCATGAAAAGATCCACAAGATCCTTAAGTACGACGGAAATCCATTCTTGCCTCAGGAAGTCCACACAAAATGCAAGGAGTTGTTCTAGGATGGCGACGTTTAAAGAATTTCGCAATAATGTAAAACCAAACTGGTGCCCAGGCTGCGGCGACTTCTCTGTACAGGCGGCAATTCAGCGTGCAGCTGCGAATGTCGGTCTTGAGCCTGAAGGCTTGGCTGTAATTTCAGGTATCGGCTGTTCTGGCCGTATCTCAGGCTATATCAATTCTTATGGTTTCCACGGTATCCATGGCCGTGCGCTTCCAATCGCGCAGGGTGTTAAGATGGCAAACCGTGATTTGACAGTTATCGCTTCTGGTGGTGACGGAGATGGATTCGCAATTGGTATGGGACACACAGTCCATGCAATCCGCCGCAATATCAACATCACTTACATCGTTATGGACAACCAGATTTACGGCCTGACAAAGGGACAAACCTCCCCGCGTTCAGCTGCTGGTTTCAAAACGAAGTCAACACCTGCAGGTTCTATTGAACAGGCTATTTCTCCAATGGAACTGGCACTGACAGCTGGCGCTACATTCGTGGCTCAAAGCTTCTCGACTGACCTGAAGGATTTGACCGCCCTGATTGAAGCGGGAATCAAGCATGAAGGCTTCTCTTTAATCAATGTATTCAGCCCATGTGTAACTTACAATAAAGTAAACACATATGACTGGTTCAAAGAGAACTTGACCAAGCTTAGCGATATTGAAGGCTATGATCCTTCTAATCGTGAAGCTGCAATGCAAACACTGATGCAGCACCAAGGATTAGTAACTGGATTGATTTATCAAGATACTGAGCGCAAATCATATCAGGAGCTAGTTAGCGGGTATTCTGAAACTCCACTTGCACATGCTGATTTGAAGCTTGACCAGGCTCATTTTGACAAGCTTGTTGCTGAGTTTATGTAATCTATAATTTGTAAAAAAACCCCAATCATTTTGATTGGGGTTTTTTATGGCAATAGTGATAACTATCACTATACTAAGCAGATTTTTAGGATAAAATGATATACTAGACAGGCTTTTTTTACTTGAAAGCTCTTATTCCAGAGCATCCTATTGTGTTCAATGGGTGAAGAGTTTATACTATTATAATGTGTATATTTAATATTTTCAGGGGTATCCAAATAGCTTGCCCTGTTTTCTATTACCTGTGAAAGGGGTCTAAATATGAACGAAAACCAGCGTTTAGAAAGCCAGCAAGTGCAGTCTGCAAATTCTTCGGACAAAAAATCCGCCAAGGATTACAGCAAGTACTTTGAAACAGTTTATACAGCTCCTTCTTTAAAAGATGCAAAAAAACGCGGGAAAGAAGAAGTAGCATACCATAAGGATTTCAATATTCCTGAGGAATTCAGGGGTATGGGCCAGGGCAGAAGGTTCTATATTCGCACCTATGGCTGCCAGATGAATGAGCACGATACTGAAGTAATGGCAGGGATTTTCCTTGGCCTTGGATACGAACCAACTGATTCGGTTGAAGATGCCAATGTCATTCTTTTGAACACCTGCGCAATTAGGGAAAATGCTGAAAATAAGGTTTTCGGGGAACTTGGCCACCTTAAGCATTTGAAAAAAGAGAACCCTGATCTCCTGATTGGTGTCTGTGGCTGTATGTCGCAGGAAGAGTCGGTTGTTAACAAAATCCTTAAAACCTATAACCAGGTTGATATGATTTTTGGTACCCATAATATTCACCGCCTGCCAAATATCCTTCATGAAGCATATATGTCAAAAGAAATGGTGATTGAGGTATGGTCAAAGGAAGGAGACGTTATTGAAAACCTTCCTAAGGTACGCCGCGGAAATATCAAGGCATGGGTTAACATTATGTATGGCTGTGATAAATTCTGCACCTACTGCATCGTCCCTTATACACGTGGTAAAGAACGAAGCCGCCGTCCTGAAGATATCATACAGGAGGTACGCCAGCTTGCTGCCCAGGGCTACCAGGAAATTACTCTGCTTGGCCAGAACGTAAACGCCTACGGAAAGGATTTTACCGACATAAAATTCGGACTTGGAGAATTGATGGATGAAATGCGTAAGATTGATATCCCGCGCATCCGCTTCACGACAAGCCATCCGCGCGATTTTGATGATCACTTGATTGAAGTTCTCGCCAAAGGCGGCAACCTCATGGATCATATCCACCTTCCAGTACAATCAGGATCAACAGAAATCTTGAAGATCATGGCACGCAAATACACACGCGAGCAGTATTTGGAACTTGTTGGCAAGATCAAGGCAGCGATTCCGAATGCGACACTGACAACAGATATAATCGTAGGTTATCCAAATGAAACTGACGAGCAATTCGAGGAAACAATGTCTCTTGTTCGCGAAGTTGGTTTTGAAGCTGCATATACTTTCATCTATTCTCCTAGGGAAGGCACACCTGCTGCGAAGATGCAGGATAATGTCCCAATGGAAGTGAAGAAAGAGCGTTTGCAGCGTTTGAATGCTCTTGTGAATGAGCAATCGGCACAGTCGATGAAAAAATATCAGGATCAAATTGTTGAAGTGCTCGTAGAGGGCGAAAGCAAAAATAACCCTGAGGTCCTTGCTGGTTATACAAGCAAAATGAAGCTTGTGAACTTTGTCGGTCCTAAAACGGCAATCGGCAAAATTGTGAAAGTGAAGATCACTGACGCAAAAACATGGTCATTAAACGGGGAAATGATTGAAGAATACGAACCAGTTGAGGTGAATTAAGTTGGCTAAATACAATAAAGATGACATTGTCCAGCGTGCTAAGGAAATCGCGTTAATGATTGCAGAAACTGAAGAGGTTGACTTTTTCAAGCGGGCAGAAGCACAAATCCATGAAAATGAAAAAGTGAAAACCATCATTTCTTCTATTAAAGGTCTGCAAAAACAGGCAGTTAACTTCCAGCATTATGGCAAGACAGAAGCTTATAAAAAGACTGAAGAAAAAATTAATGCCTTGGAGCAGCAGCTTGATGAAATTCCGGTCGTTCAGGAATTCAAGCAATCTCAAATTGAAGTCAATGACCTGCTGCAGCTGATAGCAGCAACTATTTCAAACACTGTTACTGATGAAGTCGTTGCTTCTACTGGCGGGGATGTTTTGCGCGGTGAAACAGGTGCTGCAATTAAAAATGATGCAAGCTGCGGAAGCTGCAGCCACTAAAAACCCATTGGCGATTGAGCGCTTTGTCTGCAAAGCCCGTTGTTGCAAATCGGACTCGAATATAAGAGGAATAAACATGGCAGTGCCTTATATGGCTGCCATGTTTTTTTGTGGTATCATCTTCACTTTTTCATCTATCGGGAACATTCATCGCAAATGGGCATACAATGAACTATGCCTAAGTTTTTACTAGCTGTTCTAAAATTAATCGCACACTAGTCTAATATCACGCATAGGATGAATTGAAAAAGATTGAGGAGGTTTCGCTCGCAATGGGAGACTACAGAGAGATTATCACGAAAGCCGTCGTAGCGAAGGGACGCAAATTCACACAGTCCAATCATACGATCAACCCAGCGCATCATCCGAGCAGCATTCTAGGCGCTTGGGTCATAAACCATAAGTATAAAGCAAAAAAGGTCGGGAAAACGGTTGAGGTAAGCGGACATTATGACATCAATATCTGGCATTCCTTTGATGATAATACAAGAACAGAAGTTGTAACGGAAAAGGTATCATACTGTGATGTCATCAAGCTGAAATACCGCGACCCGGATTGCATGGATGACCACGATGTGCTTGTTGAAGTACTTCAGCAGCCTAATTGCATCGAGGCGGTCATCTCTCCAAACGGCAACAAAATCATTGTTCACGTAGAGAGGGAATTCCTGGTGGAGGTCATTGGTGAAACGAAAGTTTGCGTAGTGACACATCCTGGTGCCTGCGATTGTGACGATGACGAATGGGGCCATGGAGTCGATGATGATGAATTCGAAGACTTGAACCCTGATTTCCTTCTGGGAGAAGAGGAATAACATCGAACTAGGAAGCTTGCACTTCCTAGTTTTTTTTGTCTTGATATGGCATTTGTAGAAGCAGCCTTTCTCCTTGGGCTGCCTCTTTTTTTGAAGATTACTGAAAGAAATCAGGTATTTTTATGCTGCTGCAAACAGGACATTCAATCGATTCCTCCCATGCATGGAAAGAACTGCCGTATTGTGGGCAGTATCTTTTAATAACCGGCACAACTTTAGTATCTTCCGCTTTGCAGGTGATCCGTGACCAAGATTTCTGCTGTTTGGCGTATATCTTCACAGAGGCGACATCCTGAGGATTTTCACTCATAAATAATCAACTGCTCATGCTCCAGCGAAAAAATGGACCCGGTAATAGTAAAGCAGCCACTGTAAAGTATGGATATTTCGATGTTCAATGATACCTCGTAAAATGACAAGTCTGGGTAAAGCGTCGCTAAACGGAAATCAATAGCCTTTTATTACAAACCCTTTTGGAAAACATATGTTTACCTTTGTGAAAATGGGTGTTTTTCACAAAAGTTTATAGAATAGCAACAAAGTATTAGAAAAGAGCCAAAAATAAAAATGCAAAGTCAGTAGGAAATCTACGAAAAAACACGAAAAGTAAATGAGAGGGAATAAAGTCCTGTTTTAACTTATACTTGAATCCAAAAAGGCAATTGAAACGTATAGAAGATAATAGTCTCAAAAAAAGGGGGAATTGGATTGTCTGAAAAGAAACCTTTCAATGATGCCACGGACCATCTGACAAAAATTGAAGGCTACCCTGTTAATGTGGAAATGAAGAAGCTCCCAAAGCCATTAAGGTATTTTGGTTATTTCGTGTTTGGATTCTTTGCCATCTCGATCCTATTTATCATCATCATGAATCTATTTAATTAATAGAAGAAAGGTAAGTAAATGATTACTTTCGGACAGAAAAAGGCCAATAAAAATTACGTATTCCGTCCTGGGGCATATGCGCTTATTTTTAACAAAGAAAAGAATAAATTAGCGATAATCCAAACTGAGGACAAGCATTATTTTCTTCCTGGCGGGGGCCTGGAATCAGGCGAAACACACGAGGAGTGTCTGCTGCGGGAAGCGATCGAGGAAATGGGGATGTGCATTAAACCCGTCAAGTATATTGGGAGTGCCCAAAGCTATTTTTATTCGAGTAATGATAAAACCTTTTACCTTGGCGAGGGTCATTTTTATCTCTGCGAACTTGTAGGCTATACAGATAATCCGGGCGAAGAAAATCATATTCTTAAATGGATTGAGCCTCAATCTGCGGCAGAAGTATTGTGGCATGCCCACCAAAGATGGGCTGTAGGATTGCTTTTATAGGGGAATTGGCAGATCTTGCATCATCATCCGAGGTTGGGAAAATTAAATAAACCAAATTACCTCTTTCTTTAATCTGTTCCTTAATGGTAAGGTAGGCATAACAATTCCCTCATGATAATTTTGTTTGACTTTAAGGAAATATGGGAAAATATTTTCTAGAAATAGTCAATGACAATGAGGGCGATTATGGATAACAACTTTGAATATCTAATCTTTCACGAGGAACTCAGACGGCTGCACAATGAATACCGGCGTTGTAGGGATGTCCGCATCAAGCAGGAGATATCAAAGGACATCGAACTATTAGAGGAAGCAATCAAGACAATATAAACAGTAAATATCGCAGGAGATTCTTTATATGAAAAATTTATTTAAAGACCCAGAATTTCTTCAATTCTGTGAAACTGCCTTGCCTATTGAGGTAGTGGAGAAGTTAACACAAAACAATATCAGGGGACTCGAGAACATCGCACTTCGCTCGATTTCAACACGCAAAAAGCTGCCTCAGAATGTTGTGAATGTCCTTTTGGCATATTTTTACCTTTCGTTTGGTAATCAGGTATATAACCGCAATGATCTGGCAAGGCTTTACGACTATTGGGCATCTAAAGAAGTGCGTACGATGTCCCAGGCGATCGAAATGACTGAGGAAGATATTAATCAAGTACTGAATACCTTAAAATGAATTTTAAAAAACAGGCTGACGAAAGTCCTGTTTTTTTTTGCAGGAAATTCAACAGCCAAAGTTGAAAAGTATAAATCATAAGGGGGGAGAAGATGCAGGACACTCTTCAATTTAGAAAAGGAAATAAATCTGAAACCGATACAGTCATATTTTTGTTGAAACAAACTGCTCAATGGCTCAAGGAAAATGATATCGATCAATGGCAATATCTCTTGGCGGGGGGGGGGACGATGAAGAAATTGAAAATGCCATCCGTGACAATAAAACCTTTATTGTATTAAAAGACCAGGAGATTATTGCAACCTTCACTTTATCTTCCAGTCAAAGTGAATGGGATCAGCATATTTTTGGTGTTGAAGAAACTGGTGATTTTCTATACCTCCATAGACTTGCAATCCTGCCTGATTATATAGGGAATGGTTTAGGGGCGGATATTCTCCAATGGATTTCCAGACAGGCAGACACACAGAAGAAATTTCTGAGACTTGACTGTGTTGCCAAAAACAAAAAACTGAATCAGTTTTATGTGAACAATGACTTTGAATATCTAGGGGAAACTGATTCCCATTGCAAATATCAGAAAAAAATAAAGTGAACAAGTGATGATTTGGACCTTGAAAGAGGTCTTTTTTTGGTTGTGGGGGGAGCACAGGGCTGAGGTGGATGGTTAAGTTTAATGAGATGAAAAAACGGCCTGCTATTCCTGCCTCCCCTAATGTTGCAGGGGATATATATATGATTTCGAGTAAACGCAGAATATAGATTGGAAGCTGCTACAAACATTCACTTAATGTTAATAAACCATTCTCAATTTTCGTGAAAAGCTGCGTTAAAATGAAAGGGAAAGATCAGCTTAAGTCTGCTGGCTAATTGTTGCGGGGGATTTTTATCATTATATTCAGGACTGATGGATGCCAATTTAAAGGGTCTTGGCTTGAAGCATATGTATGAGAGGTGCAAAATGCTCGAAGGAGATATAAGAAAGAATAGCAAAGAGGGAAGGCTAATGAAGGTGGGAGGGTTTGTGTTTTTAATAAGGATTGAAGGAGAAGGAAAAAATGAATTTAATGATAGTCGATGACCATGAAATCGTGCGTGATGGCTTAATGATGCTGCTTCAGCAATCATATTGCATTGATGGAAAGATATGTGCATGTGATGGCTATGAAGCCTTAAAGGCAGCAGAAAAGTTTCCGGCTGATTTGGTCCTCCTCGACTTATCGATGCCCGGCTGTCTTGACGGCCTTACAGTGCTGACGAGGCTAAGAAATCTCCTCCCAGATTCGAAAATCGTTATCTTCTCTATGCGAGGCGAGATCGCCTGCCAGAAAAAGGCCTATGAATCGGGGGCAGATGGGTATTTGGTCAAGCATCTGAAGCGCGACGACCTGATTGAGTCGCTGGATCTCATCCTAGCCAACCAGAAAGTATTTGATGGCAAGATAATGGATCGAGATACCGGCGGAGACCATTTCAACCGAATCAATTTGCCCATCACTAAGCGAGAAGAAGAAGTTTTTATATTGACAGTCATGGGATATTCGCAGAAGGAAATAGCGGAGCGGCTCTCCATCTCCGTCAAGACGGTAGAAAACCATCGCCAGAATATAGGTGAAAAACTAGGAACCCACAAACGCTTCGAATGGGTAGAAAAGGCCCGGAATTCCAACCTGTTCCAACTCTAGAAAGCAGGACAGCCGCTGTCCTGCTTTTTCACTTTAAAGCGGCAGGAACCAGGCCCCCACCGCTTCACCGCATCACCGTGCCGGGGGTCTGACCCCCGGCACGGTGATGCGGTGATGTGGATTGGTAATTCTTTTTAGGGTCATTCTATCGAATTTTAACTTTTGTCGAGTTATAATAGGTATTTAGAGTATGAGAGATCGAATTACAGTGGATTTTGGAGGATAATATGGCTACATATACCCCTATGATAAAGCAATACCTGCAGGTGAAGGCAGATTACCAGGATGCCTTTTTATTTTTCCGCCTGGGGGATTTTTACGAAATGTTCTTTGAGGATGCGCTAAAGGCATCACAGGAGCTTGAAATAACATTAACAAGCAGGGAAGGCGGCGGCGAGGAACGGATTCCGATGTGCGGAGTGCCTTATCATTCTGCTCCAGCTTATATTGAACAGCTGATCAATAAAGGCTATAAGGTAGCAATTTGCGAGCAGACAGAAGACCCGAAGACTGCAAAGGGTGTGGTGAAACGTGAAGTGGTCCAGCTGATCACACCAGGAACGGTGATGGAAGGCCGGGGACTTGCAGATAAAGAAAATAATTTCATCGCTGCTGTTTCGGTGTTTCCTGACCATAGGTATGGCTTTGCCTGCAGCGACCTGACGACCGGTGAGAGCAGGGCGACAATAATACCCGGAAATCTTGATGAGGTACTAAATGAGCTTTCAATGTCCGGTGCAAAGGAAGTCGTCATTGAAAGCAATTTGCCAGAAGAGATTCAAAAGAAGCTGAAGGAACGTTCAATCCTTGCTTTATCAATTGAAGATAATACTGAAATAAAGGTAGAATTCCAGGACCTGTTCAAAGAGCTGGAAAACGATCACCTCAAGATAACAGCTTCAAGATTATTCAACTACTTATACAGGACTCAAAAACGCAGCCTGGACCATCTTCAAAAGGTTTCCGTGTATCAAGTCAAGCAATTTATGAAAATCGATTATTTTTCGAAGAGAAACCTAGAGCTGACAGAAACAATCCGTTCGACAGAAAAAAAGGGAACATTGCTCTGGCTGCTTGATGAAACAATGACCGCAATGGGCGGAAGGATGCTGAAGCACTGGATTAACAGGCCGCTGATTGATAAAAAAGAAATCAGCAGCAGGCAGGAACTGGTCCAGCTTTTCGTCGGACAATTCTTTGAGAGACAGGAATTAAGAGAAAAGCTTAAGGAAGTTTATGACCTTGAAAGACTTGCCGGGAGAGTTGCGTTTGGAAATTTAAACCCAAGAGATCTTATGCAGCTTAAACGATCCCTTTTGCAGGTCCCATCGTTGAAGCAGACTTTAAAGAATCTTCCGCATAAAGAAGCTGCCGCCTTGGCCGAGCGCCTTGATTCTTGCGAGGAAGCTGCTGATCTACTGGAGCAGGCAATTGTTGATAACCCGCCGATGTCAGTGAAGGAAGGCAATATAATCCGCGACGGCTATAATGCTCAGCTTGACCAATATCGTGATGCAAGCAGGAACGGCAAGACCTGGATTGCGATGCTCGAGCGCGAGGAACGTGAGAAGACGGGTATTAAATCTTTGAAGGTTGGCTACAACAGAATCTTTGGCTATTATATTGAGGTTACACGAGCGAACCTTCATTTATTAAAGGAAGGCCAATACGAAAGGAAGCAGACACTATCAAACGCCGAGCGATTCATCACACCTGAACTGAAGGAAAAAGAGGAGCTCATCCTTGCAGCTGAGGAAAAAAGCGTCGAGCTTGAGTATCAGCTTTTCGTTGGCATCAGGGAAGCAATCAAAGAATACATTCCTCGTTTGCAGGCACTTGCAAAGGCGCTTAGCGAGCTCGATGTCCTTCTTGGTTTTGCTGAATTAAGTGAACAGCGCAGGTATGTAAGGCCATTTTTCTCTCCAGAACGGAAAATCATCCTTAAGGATGGCCGGCATCCGGTTGTCGAAAAGGTAATGAATGCCCAGGAATATGTGCCGAATGACTGCATTATGGATGAAAAGCGCGAAATGCTGCTGATTACTGGTCCGAATATGTCCGGTAAAAGTACCTATATGCGCCAGATTGCATTGACGTCGATCATGGCGCAAATTGGCTGTTTCGTTCCGGCATCTGAGGCGGAGCTGCCGATTTTTGACCAGGTATTCACGCGCATCGGCGCCGCTGACGACCTAGTGTCTGGCCAAAGTACGTTTATGGTCGAGATGCTGGAAGCCAAGAATGCAATTACAAATGCCACCCAGGACAGTTTGATTTTATTTGATGAAATCGGCCGTGGAACATCCACGTATGATGGAATGGCTCTTGCGCAGGCGATGATTGAATATATCCATGATAAAATTGGCGCAAAAACATTGTTCTCAACTCACTATCATGAACTTACGGCTCTAGAAAACGAGCTGTTGAAGCTGAACAATGTCCATGTAAGCGCAGTTGAACAAAACGGAAAGGTTGTTTTCCTTCATAAAATCAAGGAAGGTGCAGCCGATAAGAGTTATGGCATCCATGTTGCACAGCTCGCGGAACTGCCTGCAGACTTAATTGAACGTGCCGCGGAAATTCTGGAAATCCTTGAGCAGACAGATGCACAGGTTTCGAATGAACTCCATGGACAAAAATCCAGTATAAGTGAGCATCAGAATCCTGTCGCTGAGCATAAAGAACAGCAGGAGCAAAAGAGACTGCAAATTGCCGAAACAGCTGCAGCCGCCCAGCTTTCCTTCTTTGATGAAGAGCCAATTGATAAAAAAGGCAGCGCTCTAAGTAAAAAAGAAAAACAGGTACTGGATAAACTTAGCGGAATTGAAATATTGGATATGACGCCTCTCCAGGCGATCAATACACTATACGAGCTGCAAAAGAAGCTGCGAAACTAGAATGAAGCCATTGCCGGAGGTGAGGACATGGGAAAAATCATACAGCTTGATGATGCTCTATCGAATAAAATCGCTGCCGGCGAGGTTGTAGAACGTCCGGCTTCTGTTGTAAAAGAATTGCTTGAGAACTCAATCGATGCCGGCAGCACAGTCATTGAAGTCGACCTTGAGGAAGCAGGACTTGCAAGGATCAGGATTACCGATAATGGCGAAGGAATCGAGGAGGACGATGTTCTGACTGCATTCCAGCGCCATGCGACCAGCAAAATCAAAAATGAAAATGACCTATTCAGGATCAGGACACTTGGTTTCCGCGGAGAAGCACTTCCGAGTATTGCGTCTGTGTCCAGATTGGAATTGAAAACCTCGACCGGAGCGGAAGGAAACAAAATTACCATCGAAGGCGGAAGAGTCGAAGCTTTTGAAAAAGCTGATGCCCGCAAAGGCACAGACATCATAATAACAGACTTATTTTTCAACACACCGGCTCGCCTTAAATACATGAAAACGATCCATACCGAGCTTGGGAATGTCACAGATGTTGTGAATCGCCTTTCGCTTGCCAATCCTGATGTATCCTTCCGCCTTGTCCACAATGGCCGACAGCTTTTGAAAACTGCAGGAAACGGGGACGTCAGGCAAGTCCTTGCCGCCATTTACGGCATTAATATGGTAAAAATGATGGTGCCTATTTCAGGACAATCCCTGGATTACAAAATAACCGGATATATTTCCATGCCTGAAGTCACGCGGGCTTCCAGGAATTATATATCCACAATGATCAATGGCCGTTTCATTAAGAACTATGCACTCGTAAAGGCGATACAGGAAGGCTATCATACGCTGCTGCCAATTGGAAGATATCCAGTGGTCCTTTTGAATATTGAGATGGACCCGCTTTTGATAGACGTGAATGTCCACCCGTCTAAAATGGAAGTTAGATTAAGCAAGGAGCAGGAATTGAATGAGCTAGTATCCTCGGTGATTAAAAATGCATTCAAAGCTAAGGAATTGATTCCTTCAGGTATAGCGGCACCAAAGCCGGAAAAGCCAAAATCTGAGCAGACTTTTATGGACCTTGACCATTTGCAGGAAACTGAGACAGCGAAAACCGCAACTCAGCCTGCCTCAATGTTCTCTGTTCCTTCTCCTGTTGAAGAAAAAGCTGAAGAACTGACACAGCGGTATACTGCAGCTGAACATATGGATATCCCTTATTCTCAAGCTCCTGACTGGAGGAATGCGGCCATTGCTGCTGAAACACCGCGCTTCAATCAGGTTGCTCCGCCTGAGATAGAATCAAAGGCTGAAGCGTTCAGCCAGGTGCAGCAGGAAGCAGCTGAAGCGATTGAAAAGCCTGCTAGACTTGATCAGGGAAATATCCCATCCCGGGTACCGCCGCTTTACCCGATCGGCCAAATGCATGGAACCTATATACTGGCCCAAAATGAACGCGGCCTTTACATCATTGATCAGCATGCTGCCCAGGAGAGAATAAAGTATGAGTATTTTCGTGACAAGGTTGGAGAGGTAGCAACGGAACTTCAGGAGATGCTTGTACCAATCACACTCGAATATTCAGCCGATGAATGCATCAAGATCAATGAATATCAGCATGAACTGGAAAATGTCGGCGTATTCCTTGAACCGTTCGGATACAACAGTTTCATTGTCCGTTCACACCCGCAATGGTTTCCGCGCGGAGAAGAAAAGGAACTTATTGAGGATATGATTGAGCAGCTGCTGGCTATGAAGAGGGTGGATATCAAAAAATTACGGGAGGAAGCAGCCATCATGATGAGCTGCAAAGCTTCCATAAAGGCAAACCACCACTTGCGCAATGATGAAATCCAGGCATTGCTCGATGAACTGCGTTGCTCATCCGACCCGTTCACATGCCCGCACGGCCGCCCGATTATCATACACTATTCAACATATGAAATGGAAAAAATGTTCAAAAGAGTCATGTAATAATAGAAGAAAAATAGTGTTTCCACAGCCGTGGGAACACTATTTTTTATATCAAATAGGAAAATCATAGTTTAAGGTCCATTCACAAATTTATATAGTACGTTGGCATTTCCCGGAGTATATTTAAGGTAGAAGGAATGGAGGTGTTCCATTGGTTGTATTCTCATTATTATTTACTGTTTTGCCGGTCATTATTTTAATATTCTTTGCTGCGTATGCAATAAAAAACAAGGAAAAAGGGGGAGAAACCGTAGTGAGGCATTTATATATTTATTTGGTTTTATTTGCAACCCTTATGATGGTCATTGGCGGCGGTGTCTCGATTTTTATGGGAACAGCTGACCTCGTCAGCCCATCTGGATATTACCAGAGCTTTACGGAATATAAACAAATGAATTTATACGATAAAGTCGAAGGACAGAAGAAGGAAATGAGCGAGGAAGAGCTCCGTTCGGCATATAATCTTTATTTGCAGGAGGAAAAGAACCGGCAAAAGGACCGTGCGATCAACCAGATTATCAAAAGTCTTGGCTTCATTGTCATTCCGCTTCCAGTCTTTTTGTATTTTAATAAGCTTAGAAAGCAGCAGTCTGAGTAAAAAGTGGAGCACTGTATCATGCGCAGATACAGTGCTTTTCCCATGCAGACAGGAAATTTTCACATAAAAAACGAATAACTAATATAAGTTCATTCAAAGGAGAGAAGCGCATTGTTAATTCGTCCATCAATTAGTGAGTACCCAGAATACTGCCGAACCTATATTGAAATGATACCTGAGGGAATTATTACAGATATTCTTAGTATGCAAGATAAAATGATACATAAATTATTCTCTGCGATGACTGATGAGCAGGCCGATTTCCGCTACGCACAGGGAAAATGGAGCCCTAAGGAAGTGCTTGGCCATATCACGGATACGGAGCGGATTATGGCATACAGGCTGCTGCGTATTTCAAGAGGCGACAGTACGCCACTGGCTGGATATAGCGAGGACGATTATGTCAGGGAGGCCGGGTTCCAGTCAAGGACAATTTCAAGCCTTTTGGAAGATTACCAGCTAGTCAGGTCTTCTACGATCTCTATGATCAATGGGATTCCATTCACCTCCTGGAAGAGGGAAGGGATTGCAAATGGCTATAACATAACCGCCAGGGCAATTCCATATATGATCGCAGGCCATGAACTTCATCATTTGAAAATAGTGAAGGAAAGATATTTGACTCAATTCGACCGTGGACAGAATTCGCACTGAAGGGAGAATATGAAAATATGAGGATTGTTGGTATTACCTTGGCTATGCTGCTTTCCTTCCTGCTGTCACCATGCATGAGCGGAATTGCAGCTCCGGATCCCACTGCAGTCAAAAAGGAAAAGGATTCTGCTCCTCTTCAATTAATTGGAAAGGTTAAAGAGGATATCCTGGTAGAGGATACAACAAAGGAAGAGAAGTATCCTCAGCAAATTAGAAAAATGACAATCTCAGTGCAGCAAGTAATTAAAGCGCCAAAGGATGTTAAGGAAGTAAATAGCATAGAAGTTTACTATCATTATATTCCCTCCTGGCAGGCACATGACTACGTGGGCAGCAGCAGTGTTAATGTGGCTGTAGATGATGTGATTAAAATCTGGCTGGATTATGGGGAGTCAGGCTGGGAACCTGCATTTTTTGGCCATACAGTTGAGCATATTCAGTACGGGAAAAACAGGGAAGAAGCGATTCCAGAGCCATTCCTCCACAAGCTGGACAGAATTTCATCGGAGGCATTTCACAAAAATTCAAGCTATATCGTATTAGCCGCAATGATAGCGATTTTATTACTGATCATCTTTAAAGGAAGCATCAACCGAAAAGCTTGAAGATGTCTTTACAGCCTTTTGAAAATTTAGGAATATGGGTATATTTGAATACAAAAAAGACTGCATCTTCACTGTTGAGATGCAGTCACGTGATTATTTTACAGCAGGCTGAAGCTTGTGGATGTATTGCAATGCTTTTCCAGTTCCGATCGCTACTGATTCCAGCGGATTAGGGGCAATATGGACTGGTACGACCATTTCGCTTCCGAGCCAATCCTGCATACCATTGAGAAGCGCTCCGCCACCGGATAGAATGACACCGCGGTCAACGATATCTCCGCTCAATTCCGCTGGGCAATCCTCAAGAGTGGCACGGATGGCTTCCATGATGTGCAGAAGGGATTCTTTGATAGCATCTCTAATTTCATATGAATTTAGAGTAACTGTTTTTGGCAGGCCTGTCACAAGGTCCCGGCCGCGGATATCCATTTCCATTTTTTCATGGTCGACTAACGCGTAGCCTATTTCCATCTTGATTTTTTCCGCAGTTCTTTCTCCAATCAGGACATTATACTCTTTGCGGACATATTGAATAATATCCTCATCAAGTCTGTCACCAGCAATCCGGATTGAATGGCAGGCAACCACTCCGCCATAAGAAATGATTGCGACTTCAGTCGTTCCGCCGCCAATATCAACAACCACATTCGCAACGGGCTCATCAACAGGCAGGCCGGCACCGATTGCAGCAGCTACCGGTTCCTCAATCAAATGGACCTTTTTCGCGCCAGCATTCCGGACTGCGTCCTGGATTGCGCGTCGTTCAACGCTTGTTGAGCCAGAAGGGGTACAAACGACTACATCTGGCTTGCGAAGGCCAAAGCCGCCGCTCTTTGATGCTTTCTTCATGATTTGCTTAAGCATTTCGGTTGTAACATCAAAATCGGCAATGACGCCATCCTTCAATGGACGGATTGCCACAATCTTGCCAGGTGTCTTACCGATCATTTCTTTTGCTTCTTTTCCCACGGCAAGGACATTTTTTGTTTCAGTATCAATCGCTACAACGGATGGTTCGTTTAAAGCGATGCCTTTATTTTTACTATATACAAGTGTGTTAGCAGTTCCTAAATCAATACCAATTTCAGTAGAAGATAACATTCGTTTTTCACCCAGTTCTCTATAAAATAGTAAATCCATCATAGACTTCTATTAAACTATCATGAATTTGGGGGTTAATGAGGGTTTGTTACTGAATCGTTATCTAATTGTAAAAGTTAAGGAAAAATTTTTCAGAATAACTAAAATCAAGAATACATTTAGGAAGGTAAGGGTATAATGCATAGATGTTCAACTGCTTTCTAATTAATGGTAAGATAAAATCACATGTTGGATGAACATCCAACAGTTTTAAGAAAAGGCAGTGTGAAATTTTTGGAACAAAAACAGAAACTGGTCGTCTTGATTGGCCCAACAGCAGTTGGGAAAACAAAATTAAGCATTGAAATGGCTAAAATATTCAATGGAGAAATTATTTCGGGGGATTCCATGCAGATCTACAGGGGCATGGACATCGGCACCGCAAAAATTCCCCATGAAGAAATGGATGGTATTCCGCATCATCTGATTGATATTAAAGAACCGGATGAAAGCTTTTCCACAGCGGAGTTCCAGGAGCTTGTCCGAAAGAAAATTGACGAAATCAGTGCAAAAGGAAAATTGCCGATGATCGTTGGCGGAACAGGTCTATATATCCAGTCCGTCATTTTTGACTATCATTTTACCGATGCCCCATCAGATCCGGATTTCCGCATGCTACTTGAAAAAGAAGCTGAAGTGCATGGAGCTGAGGCACTTCATGAAAGATTGAAGGGTATTGATCCGGAAAGCGCGGAAAGAATTCATCCAAACAATGTCCGCCGTGTCATCAGAGCACTGGAAATAAACCATTGCTCAGGCAAAACAGCAGGAGAGACGCAAGCCGATCAATCACCTGATCTGATTTATGATACAGCCATCGTCGGGCTGACGATGGACAGGGATTTGCTGTACGAAAGAATCAATCTACGAGTAGACCTTATGCTCGAGCAGGGGCTGCTTGATGAAGTGAAGTACTTTTACAAACAAGGCTTAAGAAATTGCCAGTCGATACAGGCAATCGGCTATAAAGAGCTGTATGAATACCTTGATGGGAAGATCTCGCTTGATCAGGCAATCGAAAAATTAAAACAAAATTCACGCCGTTATGCAAAAAGGCAGCTAACCTGGTTTCGAAACAAGATGAATGTGGAATGGTTTGATATGTCAGCATCTAATGAGGCTGAAAAAAAATTCGCCGAAATTTCCAAGTTCATTGAAGGAAAGCTTGAGATAAAAGCGAATACATAATAATAGAGATAAAAGAGGAGGATCCGCCCATGAAACAAGTGAACATTCAGGACCAGTATTTAAACCAGTGTCGTAAAGACAACATTAACGTGACCGTTTTCTTATTAAACGGATTCCAGCTAAGAGGCCAAATCAAAGGCTTCGATAACTTCACCGTCCTTTTTGAATCGGACGGAAAGCAGCAGCTAGTTTATAAGCATGCCATTTCAACCTTCGCGCCTCAAAAGAATGTCCAAATCGATTATGAAGGCCAGGCTTAATTAAATAATCAGCAGGGAACCCGCCAGTGGCGGGTTTTTCTTTTTTAGGAAGATTGATGGACTGAACTTGCTGCCTCCAATTTAGGATCAACGGAGGTTTTCCCGGTTTGTTTAAGCAGCCTAAATTAAAAATACGAAAACTTTTAGATAGATAGAAATATTTTTTAAAATGAATTCATGTTTCATCGAATACATATAGATAAATGAGTTATTTCTCGGGAAACCGCAAAATCTGACAGCTGCTGAAATTTGCTGTGGCAGTTTGTCATTTCCTGCTCAGCAGCATGTTACCCGAAAAAATTTAAAAAAAGCTCTGAGGCATGCTTAGCGGTATGCCAAATAAATGTTAGCAGGGATTATGTTTTTAGAATGAGAGGTGAAATCTTTGGACCAACCGCTACGCAAAAAAAACAACGGTCAAATCAGCATAGTGTTGAATGCGCAGAAAAGGAAGGCGTTGACGAAAGAATTGCCCGACACGCAGCTGGTTCCAAAGTCGATCCCGCAGGAGCATGCCGCCTTGAAGGAAATTGAGGAGGAGCTCGGGACGCTTGTTGGCATGGAAGAAATGAAACGAATGATTAAAGAAATATATGCCTGGATCTATGTTAACAAGAAAAGGGAAGAGATGGGGCTCAAGGCTGGGAAACAGGCTCTCCATATGATGTTCAAAGGTAACCCGGGGACCGGGAAGACAACCGTGGCCCGCCTCATCGGCAAGCTATTCCTGAAAATGAACGTTCTATCAAAGGGACATCTTATTGAAGCTGAACGTGCAGACTTAGTAGGGGAGTATATCGGGCACACAGCACAAAAAACAAGGGATCTAATTAAAAAATCTTTAGGGGGTATTTTGTTCATCGATGAAGCATACTCCCTTGGACGCGGCGGGGAAAAGGATTTTGGCAAGGAAGCAATTGATACCCTGGTTAAGCATATGGAGGATAAGCAGCATGAATTCATCCTGATCCTGGCGGGGTATTCAAGGGAAATGGACTATTTCTTAACCCTCAATCCCGGGCTCCATTCAAGGTTCCCGCTGGTTATTGACTTTCCGGATTACTCGATCGACCAGCTGATGGAGATTTGCCAAAGGATGCTTAAGGAAAGGGAGTACAGTCTTAGCCACGAAGCTGAAAGGAAAATGCGCGAACATCTGATCAGTGTTAAAACAACGCTGGGACCAGCAGCATTTTCGAATGGCCGTTATGTGAGGAATGTGATTGAAAAGTCCATCAGGGCTCAGGCGATGCGGCTATTGATGCAAAATCAATATGACCGGCATGAATTGATGACAATCAGAAGCAATGATCTTGTCTTTTCGGCAGACTGAATGTTATCAAACAACTCAGAGGAGCAGAAGAAATAATGTCAACTCCATTTGTTGACATTATTTTTTGTTTTTGTTAATATACCCTTGAGGGTATATTAATTTCGTAAGTGGAGGGGTCATAATGAATGAAATTACTGTTTACACAACGAACACATGTCCATATTGCACAATGCTAAAAAACTTCCTGGACGATAAAGGGATTCCTTATAAAGAAGTTAATGTCCAGCAGGATCCTATTGCAGCCCAGCGGCTGGTAAATGCTACGGGACAGATGGGAGTTCCTCAATCCAACGTCAATGGCAACTGGGTTCTTGGCTTCGATCCTAATTCAATCATGTCATACTTGAAATAATCTGCTTAAAGGATTCCGCTGCTGATGGAATCCTTTTTTTAATGGCTTTGTTAGTTCCGAATGTGCCGTTTTAAGGGGGTTTCAACATCATTAACTCCATAAATTTTCTCTCTGGATCTTTGAGCACTAAAAAAATCATGAAAAATAACTAATATTTCGTGTTTAAGTAATGATAAGTCCGGGTAAAAGATTAAGGTTTGTATATTATAAATGGTCATTTAGGTTAAAATAACGAAGCGTTTCTAACTTCTTAAGAATGATACATAGAATTAAAAGGAGCATCAGATAATGGGGTCAGAAATTAAACATAATATAGGCGGTATTGATTTTAGTTGGGAACTGGAGAAGGGCAGGTTTTTATTCGAAGGACAGGATGCTGTTCTTTTTTGGATTTCCTCTGCGATGAAAACCTTTTTTGATACGATTGAAGAGATATCAGGTGAAGAGGCATCCAATCTTGTGTTTGAATCAACTGGTTTTAGGCAAGGCCTTGTAGTCGGCCAATACTTTGAGAAAATGAAGGAAGTCTCTGTTACAGAAGCCGCAAATATGATAACAGCAACATACGCTTCAGCTGGCTGGGGACATACAATCATAAAGGATCTGGACTTTAAGAAAAAGACCTTCACAGCAATGATGAAGGATAGCTGGGAGCATAAGGTAAATGTTGCTCAGGGGAAAACAAAGGGGGGAAGCTTCCTTCCTGCACACTATGCAGGGGTTTTTTCAGGGCTGTTGGGGACAAATATTTGGTACAGGATCACTCAACACCAGCTTGAAGGGCATGAATACAGTATCATCGAATACTTTCCCTCAAATATTAAAATATCAGACAATATACATCAGCTGGCACGCAAAAAGGAATCTGAACAGATCAGGCAGCTGGAAGCCCTTGTTGAGGAGAAGACGGCAGAGTTGAAGGAGCTGGTCAATCGGCTTTCCTCACCAATCATTCCTGTTTTGGACGGGATCGTTGTTGTTCCTTTGATTGGAAAGTATGAAGAGGATCGCTCTGATCAGCTGATTGTCAATACGCTTAACAAGCTGCCAGCTTATAAGGCAAGTTATCTTGTCCTGGACCTGACTGGGATGGAACAGGAAATAGGGCAGCATGCTGTCAGCCTGATAGAAAAAATAGGCTCTGCTGCCAGATTGATCGGTACAAAAACGATCCTGGTAGGCATATCTTCAGGACTGGGGATTGGGATTACACAATCAAATATTAACTTATCAAAATTTGAATGCTTCCAAACCCTTCAGCACGGAATCCACTATGCAATCGGCCAAATGGGCAGAAGGATTTTATAACGCAAAAAGACAGGTCTCCTCTGGAAACCTGTCTTTTTTATGAATTTTCCCGCTCATGCAATAGCCTTTTATCAGTCCATTCCCAGCTTCCTGACTGGGAGATGCCATTTGAATGTATATGATAACACACGTAATGCTGTGATGATCACAAATAATCCATAAAGCTCCACTGGCTGCTTTGCCATGCCAAGTCCGATGATCAAGCCTGCTATGACAGCCCAAACAGCGTATATTTCTGCTTTTAATACGAGCGGTTTGCGGCCAGCGAGAAGGTCACGGATAATCCCTCCTCCGCTTCCTGTCAGGACAGCGGCAACGATTATGGCGCTCAGCGGGTGTCCCATCTTAGATGCGTAAATTGCCCCCTGGATCGCAAATGCTGCCAATCCGATGGCATCGAAGAAATTCCCCCATCTTTGCCAGTGTTTAAGCAGGTTTTTGGGGAAAAGGAATACAATTGTAATCGACAGCAGGGCGAGATTAAAAAATACCCCCTGATCCCAAATGGCCGATACAGGGACACCAATCAGCAGGTTTCGGATTGCACCACCGCCAAAGGCGGTAACAATCCCCAATATATAAACTCCAAATATATCGTATTCTTCTTCCATAGCGATAATCGCACCGCTGATCGCAAATGCAATTGTTCCAATCATGCTGAGTACTTCCCAAGTCATTCTGCTCTTGCTCCTCTTGTTAAAATGATCACGAAATTACTAAAATAGGAAAATGCAAACATATTGATTTTATCATGTTTATGCCGATTTACAACCACTTTTGCTGCTCCTTGAAAAATTTTTGTTATGTTAGCTTTTTTGGTATGATGTGGTTAGCTATAAATAATGGAAAGAAGGGTGCTATTTGGAGCGGGAAAACGTACTTGAAAAAGTAATCCTTGTAGGCTGCCAAACAGCTGAGGATGACGATCTGCGATTTCAATATTCAATGGAAGAGCTTGAATCACTAACTGAAACAGCAAAGGGTACCGTCATGGTTCAGGTTGTGCAAAAAAGGCCAAGGGTCCATCCGGCAACATACATAGGAAAAGGAAAGGTTGAAGAGCTGCAGGCACTAGAGGAAGAACTTGAACCGGATCTTATTATCTTCAATGATGAATTATCGCCCAGCCAGAACCGCAATTTATCGGCCCATCTCAATGCAAGGATCATTGACAGGACACAGCTGATACTCGATATATTTGCTCAGCGTGCCCGTTCAAAAGAAGGGAAGCTGCAGGTGGAGCTTGCCCAGCTTCAATACTTGCTGCCGCGGCTTGGCGGAAAAGGAATTGAAATGTCACGGCTTGGTGCAGGAATCGGGACAAGAGGTCCAGGGGAAACAAAATTGGAGTCAGACCGCCGCCATATTCGCAGAAGGATTGATGATATAAAGTCCCAGCTTGCCGTAATTGTCCAGCATCGCGATCGTTATCGTGAGCGCCGCAAGAAAAACAAAACGTTCCAAATCGCTTTGGTAGGCTATACGAATGCAGGGAAATCCACGTTATTCAACCGGCTTGCTGAAGCAGAATCCTTCGAGGAAAACCAGTTGTTCGCCACATTGGACCCGATGACGCGCAAGGCCATACTGCCAAGCGGTTTCGCGGTCCTGATGACGGATACCGTCGGTTTTATCCAGGATCTGCCGACGACCTTGATTGCTGCATTCCGTTCGACTCTTGAAGAGGTCAGCGAAGCAGACTTGCTGCTGCATGTCGTCGATATGTCCAATCAGGATTATTTTTCACATGAGCAGACAGTCAATAAATTGCTTGAGGACCTGGAAGTCCATCAGATTCCCCAGGTTACTGTATATAATAAGCGGGATATAGTGCATCAGGATTTTGTGCCCAATGCTAAGAACGAAACTGTGTTCATCAGTGCATTTAATGAAGAAGACAGAAAAAACCTTATGCTGAAAATCGAGCAGACTGTCATAGGCATGATGGAACCGTTCCATGTTCTCGTTCCTTCAGAAGAAGGCAAGCTGCTTGCTCAGCTGAAAAACGAAACCATCCTGCGTGAACTTTCTTTCGATGAAGAAAAGCAAGTATATGTTTGTAAAGGATACTCGCTAACAGATCATCAAATCACAGGACAATTGAACAGGTTCAAAATATAGAAAAAGATTTTTTATTAGATAGGAGAACAACATGTTTACACAGCTTAAAAATGGACAGAGGCTTGAACTCCTTGTCACGGAAGTCGAGCAGCAAATTGCCGGGGTGCACAAAAAAATTGATGAGCGAATTGATTCGAACCAGTTCAGGGTGTTGCAGAGCTTCCAGCAAAACCGAGTCAGTGACTCTCATTTTATCCCAACCACGGGATACGGATATGATGATTCTGGCCGTGATACATTGGAAAAAATATATGCCGAGGTTTTTGGCGGGGAAGCCGGTTTAGTCCGCCCGCAAATCATTTCAGGTACTCATGCCATTTCCATTGCGCTTTTTGGAATACTTCGTCCAGGAGATGAACTGCTCTATATTACGGGAAAGCCGTATGACACTCTGGAAGAGATCGTCGGGATCCGCGGTACCGGTAACGGTTCTTTAAAGGAGTTTGGCATTTCTTATAATACAGTTGATTTGACGAGTACAGGAGAAATTGATTGGAAGGCAGTCGAGAAGGCAATTAAGCCAGAAACGAAAATGATTGGTATCCAGCGATCCAAGGGATACGCGACAAGGCCCTCCTTCACTGTCGCCGAGATTGGAGAAATGGTTAAGTTCGTTAAGGAAATCAAAAATGATGTCGTTGTATTCGTCGACAATTGCTATGGTGAATTCGTCGAGGAATTTGAACCATGCCATGTTGGTGCGGATTTAATGGCTGGATCCCTGATTAAGAATCCGGGCGGCGGGATTGCCAAAACTGGCGGTTATATTGTCGGTAAAGCAGAATATGTTGAGTCTTGCTCTTACAGGATGACCTCCCCTGGCATAGGAGCAGAGGCTGGCGCAAGCCTGTATTCACTGCAGGAAATGTATCAGGGTTTTTTCATGGCACCGCATATTGTCGCACAGGCACTCAAAGGCGCTGTGTTCACAGCGGCGATGCTCGACCGATTAGGGATGAATTCTTCACCTAAATGGGATGCCCAGAGAACAGACCTCATCCAGTCTGTCCAATTTGATGATAGAGAAAAAATGGTGGCGTTTTGCCAGGCAATCCAGTTTGCATCGCCAATCAACTCTCATGTAACCGCCCATCCTGCCTATATGCCAGGCTATGAGGATGATGTGATCATGGCGGCTGGTACATTCATTCAGGGAGCTAGCATTGAATTAACTGCTGATGGACCGATCAGGCCGCCTTACGTAGCCTATGTTCAGGGAGGATTAACTTATTCCCATGTGAAAATGGCTGTTTGTCTGGCAATTGATTCCTTGATTGAAAAAGGTTTATTTAATTTAAAATAGGTAAATATACAACAGGGCAGCTTGCTAAATAAGCCCTGTTCTTTTTTTATTATTTTCCATGTTAGATAATCTAACATTCGTTTGACAAGAAAGCTTACATTGAATATAATAAAACTATCTTAAAGGGAAGGAGGAGAAATCAACATGGGCGGAAGTGAAATTCGCCGGAATATGCCGCTGTTCAGCATAGGGATCGTCATGCAGCTGACTGACTTGACTGCAAGGCAAATCCGTTATTATGAAGAGCATGAATTGATTTCTCCGGCAAGAACTGAAGGCAACAAACGTCTCTTCTCCTTAAATGATATTGATAAGCTTCTTGAAATCAAAGATTTAATTGATCAGGGAGTAAACATGGCAGGCATCAAGCAAATTTATAATGTTAAACAGCAGGCAGCTTTAAATGCTGCTGAGAAAAAACAAGCTGAAAAAACCCGGCGGGAATTGTCGGATTCTGATCTTCGCAAGCTTTTGCGCAAGGAGCTGCTCCAGGCGGGACGCTTCAACAGATCCGGAAATCATGGGAACATGCCGAGATTTTTTCATTAAAACACTAGGAGGAAAAGAAGGATGGCAAAGTATACTAGAGAAGACATTGTAAGATTATCAAAAGAAGAAAACGTAAAATTCATCCGTCTGCAGTTCACGGACATTCTGGGAACAATTAAAAACGTGGAAATTCCAATCAGCCAGCTTGAAAAAGCTCTTGATAATAAAATGATGTTTGACGGATCTTCAATCGAAGGCTTCGTGCGTATCGAAGAATCAGATATGTACTTGATCCCTGACTTGGACACTTGGGTAATCTTCCCTTGGACAGCAGAAAAGGGTAAAGTAGCCCGTCTGATTTGTGATATCAAAAATTCTGATGGCACTCCATTCGCTGGTGACCCTCGCGGAAACTTAAAGCGCGTCCTGAAAGAAATGGAAGAACTGGGCTTCACGAACTTCAACCTTGGACCTGAACCAGAATTCTTCTTGTTCAAGCTTGATGCAAACGGAGAGCCTACCCTTGAACTGAATGACAACGGAGGCTACTTCGACCTAGCGCCAACTGACCTGGGCGAAAACTGCCGTCGTGATATCGTTCTGGAGCTGGAGGAAATGGGCTTTGAAATCGAAGCTTCACACCACGAGGTTGCTCCAGGGCAGCACGAAATCGACTTCAAATATGCAGACGCTTTAACAGCTTGTGACCAGATCCAGACGTTCAAGCTTGTTGTAAAAACAATTGCACGCAAACACGGCCTGCACGCTACATTCATGCCAAAGCCATTATTCGGCGTCAACGGTTCAGGAATGCACTGCAATATGTCACTATTCCGTAATGGCGAAAATTCATTCTATGATCCATCTGACTCAAAGCTTGAACTGAGCGAAACAGCTTACCAGTTCATCGCAGGAACACTAAAGCATGCTTCAGGCTTCACAGCGGTAACAAACCCGACAGTAAACTCATACAAGCGTCTGGTACCTGGATACGAGGCACCTTGCTACGTGGCTTGGTCTGCGAAAAACCGTTCACCATTAATCCGTATCCCTGCATCACGCGGCATGAGCACACGTGTTGAGGTGCGAAGCGTTGACCCGGCAGCGAATCCATACCTAGCTATGGCTGTATTGCTTAAAGCAGGCCTTGACGGCATCAAGAACAAGCTTACTCCTCCAGCATCCGTAGACCGTAACATCTACGTGATGAATAAGGAAGAGCGTGTTGAAGAAGGAATCGACGATCTGCCGCCAACATTGGCTGCAGCTCTTGATCAGCTGAAGAAAAACGAAGTAATCTGCTCTGCTCTAGGTGAGCATATCCTTGAACACTTCATTGAAGCAAAAGAAATTGAATGGGATATGTTCCGCACGCAAGTTCACCCTTGGGAACGCGAACAGTATATGAGCATGTATTAATAGAAGGAAACAGCCCCTTGATGAATCAAGGGGCTGTTTTAAGTTTGCCTTCAGCTTAACATTATTGTTTTTTTGACTTTTGAATTTCCCGGAACTGAAAAATAGTCGGAAGGATTCCGTTTAATTTGGAAATCTTCCTCAATTCAAATGGAAAAAGGGGAGTTTTTCCGCTTATATGGTTAAATCTATCCTATGCAGGCACATATGGAGGCGTTAACCGGAATTTCTTCGCCTATTTCAGCCTCTGAAATACTTTTTATAAATGGTAAGCGGAAATTCTCCGCTTATTTTGGCTGCATAAAAGCACCACTCAAAAAACTCAGGAACATCCACACCCATGAATTCTGGATTGCAGCTCAAACGGTCTTCTCGTATTTTTCAAAAGACGAGAGAAATCTGGATGCCTTGTCGACAACCTGGCCCCATGATTGTAAATCAAAGGGTTTGAAATTTTTTCACCACCGCCAATATTTTTTCCCAACTAACCTCTCCAGTTCTCCTGATCTAGACTGCAGTTTATCCAGAAACGCTGCTTCCTGCTATCCACCCTGCATTAATCCTCCTATTCTTTTATTTAACTCTTGCTGCAGATCACCATTCTCAATTCCTTCTCGAAGGCAGGTAATAGATTTTTGTAAAACTAAATATTAAAATTTTCAGAAAAATAATTGACTTTTTACTATTTACACGGTATCTTTGTGTTAAAAATATATAACACATTTATTGTGTTACGGTAATATAACGTTATATAAATAAAATTTTATGTAATACAGGGGGCGGAAACTTGATTTTACATGAAATCGAAACAAAAAGCCGCGAGTTCATTGAAGAAATGCAGCTTCAAAGACTAAAGGCCACAATCGGAAGAGTTGCCCAACGTGTACCTTTTTACCAGGAGAAGTTCAGGCAGGCCAATTTTTCTCCGGAAATGCTTAACAGTTTAGAAGATTTGGAAGCGCTTCCGTTTACCGAAAAACAGGATTTGCGAGATAACTATCCATTTGGTCTGTTCGCGGTTACAACGAGCGAGCTTGTCAGGGTCCATGCATCTTCTGGAACAAGCGGGAAGCCGACGGTGGTTGGCTATACCCAGAGTGATATTGAGATGTGGAGTGAGATCGTCGCAAGGTCTATTGCGCTTGCTGGCGGTGAGCCGGGTAAATTCCTCCATAATGCTTACGGTTACGGGCTGTTTACCGGTGGCCTTGGCCTCCATTACGGAAGCGAAAAGCTGGGTATGGCTACTGTTCCTGTTTCCGGCGGCAATACCCACCGGCAAATCATGCTGATCGAGGATTTTAAGCCAGAAGTCATCTGCGGCACGCCATCCTATATTCTGAATATCGCGGAAACCATGGAGGATATGGGAAAGGATCCGCGTGAGACTTCATTGAAGTACGGCATATTCGGGGCAGAGCCCTGGTCTGAAGAAATGAGGAAGACCCTGGAAGAAAAACTGAATATCAAGGCTTGCGATATTTACGGATTAAGCGAAGTGATCGGGCCTGGTGTTGCTAACGAGTGCCACGAAGCACAGGCTGGACTTCATGTTGCTGAAGACCATTTTTACGTAGAGGTCATTGACCCTTTAACGCTGAAGCGTGTACCTGATGGGAGTGAAGGAGAGCTGGTTTTCACGAGCCTCACTAAGGAAGCTTTTCCGATTATTCGCTATCGGACAGGAGACATCGCCTCATTGACAAGGGAAACGTGCAGCTGTGGGAGAACGACGGTCAGAATGTCTAGGGTGAAGGGCAGGATTGATGACATGATGATCATCAACGGTGTGAACGTTTTTCCATCGCAAATTGAACATTGTCTGCTGACTGTGTCTGAATTGGCCCCGCATTACCAGATCCAGATCCTTCAGAAACGGACTTTAAAGGTTTTGGAATTGCACGTTGAAATGAATGAAGATTTCTTTACTTCTATAGGGGAAGACCCTATTTCTGATTCAGTGTATTTGCTAGAACAGCAAATCCAAGCACTGCTGAAAAGCCAGTGCCTGGTTTCAATGGAG
This sequence comes from Mesobacillus sp., assembly GCF_057785455.1. NCBI lineage: Bacteria > Bacillati > Bacillota > Bacilli > Caryophanales > Bacillaceae > Mesobacillus > Mesobacillus sp. The sequence goes on along the minus strand of NZ_JBYNSB010000001.1, from coordinate 44,190 downwards.
GTCCGCGTCCATCGTCCAAAGACGATTCCTCGCTCAGAGGGGAAGGCTGTGCGGATTATCGACAAGACGAGGGAAGCGATTGGAACATAATCTTAAGGAGGATACAGCATGGTAAATCCAGTTTCGTATGACCAGCTTTCAGAGGAAGCGAAATATGAGCATTTCATGCAGCGAATTGAAGCTGGCGAGAAAATCGAAGCAGATGACTGGATGCCGGATGACTACAGGATGACGCTGATCAAGCTGATTTCTATGCATGGCATCAGTGAAATTATGGGAGCTCTTCCGGAAAAAGAGTGGGTGCCAAAAGCTCCGTCATTGAGGAGAAAGCTGGGTATCATGGCGAAGGTTCAGGATGAAATGGGCCATGGCCAGCTGCTTCTGCGTGTTGCGGAGGATTTAATGAAACCGCTCGGGAAGACAAGAGAGAATATCATTAAAGATTTGCTTTCAGGTGATTTGAAATTTCATAACGTTTTTCATATGGAAGCAAAGACTTGGGGAGATGCCGGGCTGATCGGCTGGCTTGTTGACGGAGCCGCAATTATTTCACAGACCAATATGCTGGATGCTTCTTATGGACCATATGCCAGAGCGTTAAAGCGAATCTGTGCAGAGGAGGTTTTTCATGCCCAGCATGGAGAGGCCATCATCATGGCCCTGGCTGAAGGAACGGCAGAGCAAAAAGCGCTGATCCAGGATTCAATCAACCGCTGGTGGGAAGCGCTGCTTATGTTCTTCGGACCGGCAGATGCATCTACAACAGGAACATCCAAGCAAGATACGACCATTAAATACAAGATCAGGACTAAAACCAATGAACAGCTCCGCCAGGATTTCTTCACCAAGTATATTCCTCGCGTCCTGTCGCTTGGCTTGAAGCTCCCGGATGAAACAATGCATTTCGACCAGGAAAGCGGCATGTGGCAATACCAGCAGCCAGACTGGAGCAAATTCAAACAAATCATCAAGAATAACGGGCCAAAATCAAAAGAACGCCTGAGGCTAAGAGAATTATCATACAGCAACAACAAATGGGTCATCGACGCACTAAGCCAATAACGCATTAACGCAACGGGGGTCTGACCCCCAGCGGAGCAACGCGTTAAAGCGCCGGGGGTCTGACCCCCGGCGCGGTGATTTGGAAAAGTCCCGGAAGGAAAGGGGAGATATGGATGTCTGGGAAGGGTTTTTACCAGGAGTTTGAGGTGTTCAGCAAGCGGACGGATACTTCGCCTTTGCAGTACCAGTTTTCGCTGCTGGCTCCGAACCATGAGCTTGCTCTTGTGATGGCACAGGAGAATTTCATGAGGCGGGAGCCGGTTGCGGATATTTGGGTGGTCAAACGTGATGATGTCCGGAAGATGACGCTTGAGGAGCGCCAGACGCTGCAAAGACTGGACAATAAGGATTACCGTAATACAAAAGGCTATGGTTATTTGAAAAAGAAATGGCGCCATTATGAGCAGGGGATGCTTGATGAACAGGAAATCATGTCGTGGGGAGGGAAGCAGGAAAAATGAGATTTACTTTAGAAGAAGCAACGAAAAACGAATCCTATCGCAGCTCAGCAATTAACCTGCTTTTTCAGCTTGCTGATGATGATTTCATCCTTGCTTACCGTGGCTCCGAGTGGCTGGGCCTCGCTCCGCATATTGAAGAGGATGTCGCCTTCTCCTCAATCAGCCAGGATACAATGGGCCATGCGGCGATGTTCTATCAGCTCCTACATGACTTAGGTGCAGGAGATCCTGACATGCTCGCACACACCAGGCCGGCAGCTGAACGAAGAAATGCTGTCCTGCTTGAAAAAGTGAATGGACCAGGCACATATTTGCATGAACCTCATTATGACTGGGCCTTTGCCGTAGTCAGGAACTATTTCTATGCCCAGGCAAAAAAGGTCAAAATCGAGTCGCTAAAAAACTCATCCTATCAGCCTTTAGCAGAAGCGGCGGTGAAGGTGAATATGGAGCTTTACTACCACCTGCTTCACTGGAAAACATGGTTCAGCCAGCTGATCAGCGCTGGCGGTGAGGCTAGGGTCAAAATGGAAAAAGCAATGGAAATTGTTTTCGCGGATCTCGATGGCTTGTTCTCGCTTGGGGACAAGGCAGACGGCATAACCAAGCACAACCTGATTGATTCCGAGGAAGCTTTGAGAACACAGTGGATCAATATGACTAAGCCTGTCTTTGAATCACTCAATCTCAGCATGCCTGAGAAGTTTGGCATGAAAAGCGGAAATGGCAGGAATGGAGAACATACAGCAGACCTTCAAAATGCACTGGATACTTTGAGTGAAGTCTATCAATCCGATCCGGCAGCAACCTGGTGATGCAAGATGCTGAAAAATAAAATCCTGGCTGCCCTCCAAACTGTCAAGGACCCTGAAATCGATAGCGTCTCGATCATTGAATTGGGGATGCTTGAGGAACTGGAATTTACACCGGAAAAGGTAATCATCAAATTATTGCCGACCTTTATGGGCTGTCCTGCCTTGGATATCATTAAAAGCAATGTCGTCAAAGCTGTGGAGCAGATTCCTGAGGTCAAAACGGCAGACGTCCAGTTCATTTTTCATCCGCCATGGACCTCGGACCGGGTGTCAGACATAGGGCGTGAGCGCTTAAAAGAATTCGGCATCGCCCCGCCGCCACGGCAAATTGCCGAAACAGGAGAATGGCAGGCAGATTGCCCGTATTGCGGCTCCACTTATACGACAATGGAAAATCTATTCGGGCCAACAGCCTGCCGGAGCATTTTATACTGCAAAAGCTGCAAAAATCCATTTGAAGCAATGAAACCAGTTTCTACTTTGATGTGAAATGCTTATGTCTCACATCAAAAGATTAATAGCTTCTAGAATCTCAGCATATATTCAATTTGGAAGAATACTAGGTACACCAAACCAAACCAAAGGGAGAGATTTTTAATGGTTAAACTAATCGCAATCTACAAGCATCCTCAGGATAAAGAGGCTTTTGACAAGCACTATTTCGAAACTCATGCACCATTGACTGCGAAGATTCCCGGACTGCGCAAAATGGAAGTGACACGAATTGTTGGCAGTCCTATGGGCGGAGAAGGCAAATACTATTTAATGTGTGAAATGTACTATGACGATCATGAAGCGTTAAAAGCAGGAATGAAATCAGCTGAAGGCAAGGCCTCCGGAAAGGATGTCATGAGTTTTGCTGGGGATCTGGTCACGATGATGATCGGTGAAGAAGTGAATGAATAGAAACTATGAAATGATCGAAACATCGGTCGTGGGCGAAATTGGACTCATTCAACTCAACCGGCCTAAGGTGCTCAATGCCTTGAACAGGCAGATGGTTTCTGAAGTCCTCTCTGAGATGGAGTCGTATGATAATAATCCGCAGGTGAAAGTCATTGTTCTGGCTGGAAAAGGGCGAGCGTTCGCGGCGGGAGCGGATATCGATGAAATGATGGATGCCGACGCGATCAGCATGGAAACGCTGAACCAATTCACAGATTGGGATCGTCTGGCATGGATAAAGAAGCCTGTCATCGGTGCAGTCCATGGCTTCGCCCTCGGGGGAGCATTCGAGCTGGCACTTTGCTGTGACATGCTGTTCGCAGCTGAAAATGCGGAGTTCGGCTTTCCGGAGGTAAACCTTGGCGTCATGCCAGGTGCAGGCGGAACCCAAAGACTGACGAAGCTCGTCGGAAAAACGAAAGCGATGGAATGGATCCTAAGCGGCAAGCGAATACCAGCGAAGGAAGCTCTGCAATATGGCATCATCAATGCGACTTATGCTGAAGAGATGCTCATGGAAGAAACGCTTAAATTTGCAGGCAGTATTGCAAAACAAGCTCCTATTGCAGTGAGGCTGATTAAGGAATCCATCCTGAAAGCAGTCGATTACCCTCTATATGAAGGAATGCAATATGAACGCAAGAATTTTTATATGCTGTTTGCAACCGAGGACCAGAAGGAAGGCATGAGGGCTTTTAAGGAAAAAAGAAAGCCGGAGTTTAAAGGGAAATAAGGGGGGTACATAGCTGTGTTTGAAACCGTTTTGTACGAAGTGCGGAATCAGGTAGCCTACATCACCTTGAACCGCCCTGATAAATTGAATGCCTTCACTGAACAATTAAATAAAGAAATTCAATCTGCCATTAAAAATGCCTCACGGGATAATAACGTGAGGGCAATCGTAATAACTGGAGCCGGCCGCGCTTTTTGCTCTGGTGAAGATCTCTCAGGTGTTTCCGAAGACATGGATCACGGTGAAGTCCTTCGCAAACGCTATAATCCGATGCTGTTGGAACTGGATCGCTGTGAGAAGCCTGTCATCGCTGCGGTGAACGGCGTTGCTGCGGGAGCAGGAATGAGCCTGGCACTGGCATGTGACTTCCGCTTAGCTTCTGAAAAAGCTAGTTTTGTAGAAGCTTTCATTCATGTTGGCCTGGTTCCGGATGCTGGCAACCTATATTACTTGCCAAGGCTGATTGGTCATGCAAAGGCAATGGAGCTGGCCGTCTTTGGGGAGAAGCTCCCTGCGAACAAAGCTAAGGATTTTGGCCTTGTAACAGAGGTCATTTCACTGGAAGAGTGGAATGAAGGGGTATCTGCTTTTGCCGAGAGGCTGGCGAATATGCCGACAAAGGCAATAGGATTGATCAAACGGAATTTAAAAGCAAGCTGGCACACCGATTTTGAAGGATTTTTGGAAAGAGACGCCCAAAGCCAGCGGATTGCGGGACTGACCGCTGATCATAAGGAAGGCGTCCAGGCATTTCTTGAAAAAAGAAAACCAGTATTCAAGGGCGAATAATTGAACCTAACAGAAGGAGATGGTACTCGTGACAACAGTTAAAGAACAAAAATTCGAAGCAATGGCAGTAAAACGCGAGGCGTATCAGCTGATTATCAACGGAGTTCGCCAGGACAGCATAAATGGCGAAACGTATACAGTATTTAACCCGGCAACAGGCGAAGAAATCGCTGCAGTTGCCAAGGCTTCCAAAGAAGATGCAGAACTGGCCGTACAGGCTGCACGAAATGCATTCGATTTCGGAAAATGGCGCCATTTCCCTGTCAACAAGCGTTCGCGCACTTTGAACAAAATTGCCTCCATCATGAGAGCTCGTTTCAATGAGCTGGTGGAATTGGAGATTATGGATACAGGGAAGTCGCTTGCTGCCGCTCAGGGACAGGTCATGCAGGCAATTGAAGATTTTGAGTTTTACGCTGGAGCGATCGTCAGCCACCGCGGTGCTGTCAACAGCATGCCAGGCGCTTTCCAGAACATCACTGAAAAAGAGCCAGTAGGTGTATGTGCGCAAATCATTCCTTGGAATTATCCGCTGATGATGGCAGCATGGAAAATTGCACCGGCAATCGCTGTAGGCTGCTCAGTAATTGTGAAGCCTGCATCTCTGACTCCATTGACAGCCATCGTTCTTGGTGAAATCTGCATTGAAGCTGGGGTGCCAGAAGGTGTCGTAAATATCATCCCAGGATCAGGTTCCGAAATAGGAAACTATCTTGTAGAGCATGACAAAGTAGATAAAGTCGCCTTCACAGGATCTACGCCAATCGGAAAGGATATCATGGCAAGAGCCTCCCAGACTCTTAAACGTGTAACGCTGGAGCTGGGCGGTAAATCTCCAAGCATTATTTTTGAAGACGCTGACATTGATGCTGCTGTCGATGGTTCCCTGTTCGGAATCTTCTATAATACTGGGCAATCATGCGAGGCCCGTTCAAGACTGTATGTCCATGAGAATATTTATGATGAATTCATCGAAAAATTCGTTGCGAAAACGAAGCAGCTTAAGCTTGGAAATCCATTTGAAAAAGAAACTCATGTTGGCGCGGTCATCAGCCAGGACCAGCTTAATGTCATTGATGGCTATGTAAAATCTGCTGTAGAAGATGGAGCAGAGGTGTTAACAGGGGGTAAAGCTGCAAATCTGGAAGGCTATGAAAATGGCTACTGGTATGAGCCAACGATTATTGCTGAAACAAATCACAGCATGAAGGCCGTAAGAGAGGAAATCTTCGGGCCGGTTGTCGTGGTCATGAAGTTCAAGGATGAAAAGGAAGCAGTTAAGCTTGCCAACGATAGTGAATATGGACTTGGTTCGGCAATCTGGACGAAGGATTATGGCCGGGCGACAAGGGTTTCGAAGCAAATTCAGGCTGGGATCGTCATGATCAACTGCCCATTCTCTGCTTTTCCTGGAACTCCATTTGGCGGCTATAAGCAATCAGGATTCGGCCGCGAGCTCAGCATTGAAACATTAGATCTATATACAGAAACAAAGAGTATCGTCTCTTATTATGGCAGCCGCCCGCTGAACCCGTTTAATCTGTAAAAAAAACGAGGCGAGCACTCCTGAACGCGGGTGCTCGCCTTTCATATTTGAAAAAGGAGGACATATATAATGAAGAAACTCGTCGTAATTGGATCCGGTGTTATGGGCCGTGGTATTGCGTATGTTAGCTGCCTTGGCGGATTCGAGACTGTTTTGATCGACATAGATGAGAAGCAGCTTCGAAACGCTGAACGGGAAATTAATTCGATTTTTGATAAGGGAATTGCACGAGGTAAAATCACTGCAGATGATATGGAAACAGCCAAAGAAAGACTGCGATACTCCAATTTTCTTGCCGAAAATGTGAAGGATGCAGATCTGGTCATTGAAGCTGTACCTGAAAAATTGGATATCAAAAAGACGATTTTTGAAGTGATTGACCAGCACGCTCCTGCCAATTGTCTTTTTGCTTCAAACACCTCGACGATGAGTCCGACGGAAATCGCTTCTTTTACAAAGCGACCGGAGAAGGTCATTGCTATGCACTTCTTTAACCCGGTGCATAAAATGCCGCTTGTGGAAATCGTACGCGGACTGGAAACGAGCGATGAAACAGCAGAGGCAATCCAGCATGCTGCCATCCAGATGGGCAAGGAAACAGTGATTGTCAACGAGTTTCCTGGGTTTGTAACAAGCCGGATCAGTGCACTCGTTGGAAATGAAGCCTTCTATATGCTCCAGGAGGGAGTCGGCACGGCAGAGGAAATTGACAAGGCTATCAAGCTCGGACTGAATTACCCGATGGGACCATTTGAACTTGGGGATCTTGTAGGGCTGGATACTAGGCTGAATAACTTAAAATACCTGCACGAAAAGCTCGGTGAAAAATATCGCCCGGCACCGCTGCTGGAGCAATATGTGAAAGCAGGCCGCCTTGGCAGGAAAACCGGCCGTGGAGTCTACGATTACAGGACTCCTGCAGAAACTACAATGAAGTAAAGGGGGATCGTTATGAAAGAAGTTGTCATCGTCGATGCAGTCAGGACTCCAATCGGAAGATACAATGGCAGCCTGCGCCATATCCGTCCTGACGACTTAGGTGCCATCGTCATCAGAGCTTTGATGGAGAGAAATCCGTCAGTACCTGCAGGCCAAATTGAAGAAGTCGTGCTCGGCAACGCCAACCAGGCCGGAGAGGATAACCGGAATGTTGCGCGGATGTCTGCATTGCTCGCGGGACTGCCAGTAGAGGCAGCGGGTACAACCATCAATCGCTTATGCGGCTCTGGTCTTGATGCCGTCAACTATGCCGCAAGAGCAATTATTGCAGGAGAAGGGGATATTTTCATCGCTGGCGGAACAGAAAGCATGACGAGAGCTCCTTTCGTTATGGCGAAGCCTACAGCAGAATTCCCGCGCGGCAATATGGAAATGTTCGATACTACGATTGGCTGGAGATTTGTTAATGAGAAGCTGAAAGAAAAGTATGGTACGGACAGTATGCCTGAGACAGCGGAGAATGTAGCGAAGAAATACGGAATCACGCGGGAAGCACAGGATGAGTTTGCAGCCGAGAGCCAATCCAGAGCGCAAAAGGCGATTGAGTCTGGCCGTTTTGAAAACGAAATCGTTCCTGTCGTATATGAAGACAAAAAAGGAAACAAGACGGTCATTGACCGTGACGAGCACCCTAGACCTGGTACCACGGCTGAAAAACTTGCCAAGCTGAAGCCTTTGTTCAAGGACGGTACTGTCACTGCGGGGAATGCGTCAGGAGTGAATGACGGCGCCTCCGCCTTGCTGCTGATGAGCCGGGAAAAAGCGGAAGAGCTAGGAGTTAAGCCGCTTGCGAAGTATATTGTATCGGCAACTGCTGGCCTTGAGCCATCGATTATGGGAATGGGACCTGTCTATGCCGTTCAAAAGGCGTTGAAGAGGGCTGATCTAAAAGTTGGGGATATGGATTTGATTGAATTGAACGAAGCCTTTGCCGCTCAATCTCTCGGCTGTATCTATGAGCTCGGCCTCGACCAGTCAAAAGTCAATGTCAATGGCGGAGCGATCGCCTTCGGTCACCCTCTTGGCGCAAGTGGCGCGAGGATTTTAACGACTTTGCTCTATGAAATGAGGAGGCAGGAATCGAGGTACGGACTTGCAACGATGTGTGTGGGTGTCGGACAGGGAATCGCTACAATCATTGAGAGTATAGGAGAGAAGCAATGAAACACATTAAATTTCAAAAGGAAGAGCATGTCGCTTATATAACGATTGACCGCCAGGAGTCATTGAATTGCTTTAACTATGAAACATTGGTGGAGCTTGGAAATACGGTTGAAAGCCTGCATACTGATCCGGATGTACGTGTGGTCATTTTTACAGGAGCCGGGGATAAAGCGTTCAGTGCAGGTGCTGACTTGAAAGAAAGGAAAGGTCTTACCGAGACAGAGGTCCGCCGCAACGTAAAAAAAATCAGGGATGTATTCAGTGCGGTTGCTGAATTGCCCCAGCCCACAATCGCTGCTGTAAATGGATTCGCATTTGGCGGCGGCTTTGAATTAATGCTGGCTTGTGATTTTAAAATCGCTGCTGAAGGAGCTTTGATGGGCCTGACAGAAGTCAGCTGGGGAATCATTCCCGGTGCAGGAGGAACACAGCGTCTTTCAAGACTGATTGGTGAGATGAAGGCTAAGGAATTGATTTTTACAGCAAGGAAAATAACAGCTGAAAAGGCATTGGAGCTTGGTATCTTAACATCTGTGGAACTACAGGAGAATGTTATGGCAGCAAGCAAGGAACTGGCACGGGAAATCCTTCAGAATGCACCGATTGCAGTAAGGCAGGCGAAGTATGCCATCCAGCATGGCAGCAGCACTGACCTGCAAACAGGGCTGGTGATTGAATCAAAGGCTTATGAAGTAACGATCCCAACTAAAGACCGGGTCGAGGCACTGAATGCTTTCAGTGAAAAGCGCAAACCTGTATTTACAGCTCAATAAGCAAAATCCATAGGGATAATTTCCTATGGTTTTTTACTATTCAGGCAATTTGTTTTTGCAAAATAATGATAATACTGTAAAATATTCTATAACGGATTTATTCCGTACACATCAATTATGGATAAGGATGACAGCAGCTTGAACACAAGATCAATGATATTTACTCTCTATGGTGACTATATATCGCATTATGGCAGCAAGATTTGGATTGGCAGCCTGATTAAGCTGCTAAATGAATTTGGACACAATGACCAATCAGTGCGGGCCGCTATCTCCCGGATGAATAAACAAGGGTGGGTCCAGGCTGAGAAAATTGGCAATAAGAGTTATTATTCACTTACTCCAAGAGGTCAAAAGAGGATCGAAGAAGCAGGAAAACGTATCTTTAAGCTAAAGCCTGAAGAATGGGATGGCAAGTGGAGGATCCTCATGTACACTATCCCGGAGGAAATCCGGAATGTACGGGATGAACTGAGGAAAGAATTAATCTGGAGCGGATTTGGGTCAATGTCCAACAGTTTCTGGATTTCGGCTAACAATCTTGAAAGACAGGTGCACGACTTAATCGACAAATACGATATCAAGCAGTATGTAGACTTTTTTGTAGCAGAATACAATGGTCCTCATGAGAATCAAAGATTGGTAGAAAAAAGCTGGAACCTCCAGGAGATAAATGATAAATACCAGGATTTCATCAGTGAATACAGCCAGAAATATATCATCGATAAAAATAAAATCCAAAAAGGCAGCATGACTGATGCAGAATGTTTCGTAGAGCGGACAAAGCTGGTACATGAATACAGGAAGTTCCTGTTTTTTGACCCAGGACTGCCAGAGGAGCTGCTTCCGGAAAAATGGCTTGGCAGTCATGCGGCTGCCCTGTTCAGCGAGTATTACAAAGAACTGGCAGAACCAGCCTCGCGTTTCTTCGAATCTGTCTTCAAGGAAGGCAATGAAATCAAGCATAAAGACATAGACTATGATGTAATGGACCACCCATATATTTTGGAATAACCTTTCGCCATCCTTGATTTATGGGATGGCTTTATTAGTAAGTGAGGGATCAATGATGAAAATTCGTCAAAGAGGATTTTTAATTGGCAAACTGGAAACTGGGAGGAATAACTGCATTACCGATGTGGCCGGAGTCAAAGTGGGGCACGTCACTCTTGATTACCCGCTGGATCCCGAGGGAAATGAGTATGCGTGTACCGGAGTGACAGCGATCCTGCCGCACAGCGGGAACTTATTCAATGAAAAGGTCATAGCTGCCAGCTATGTGTTGAATGGCTTTGGCAAAACAACTGGACTTGTGCAGGTGAATGAACTTGGAACCATCGAGGCTCCGATTATGCTGACTAATACATTTGCTGTTCCTGCTGTCACTCAGGGCACGCTGGAATACATGCTTGGAGATAATGAAGATATTGGTGAATCAACAGGGACGATCAATATTATTACAGCTGAGTGCAATGATAGTTTGCTAAACTCGATACGATTTTTCCCGATAAAGCCTGGCCACGCAATCGAAGCAATCGAAAAGGCATCTTCAAGCCCTACAGAAGAAGGGGCTGTCGGAGCAGGTAAGGGGATGGTATGCTTTGGCCATAAAGGCGGGATTGGGACTTCTTCACGGGTAGTAAAAGGTGATGGAGCCTATACTGTTGGCTGCCTCGTACTGAGCAACTTTGGCAAGAAAGAAGAGTTTCTTGCAGCTAAATATGGAATAGCAGCAATTCAAACCGGTTTGTCTGAGACAGCTGACGGCTCGGTCATCATCGTCCTCGCCACAGATGCACCTTTAACCGAACGCCAGCTCTTGCGTATGGCCAAAAGATGCGGTATCGGATTAGGCCGCACTGGCAGCCATTTCAGTCACGGAAGCGGCGATATTGTAATAGCCTTTTCAACCGCGAATAAGACAATGCATGATTCAAATGAGTCAGTACAATCAATTGTGCAAATTCGGGACAGCCATCCTGTGATGAATGAACTTTTTATGGCTTCCGCAGAAGCGGCTGAAGAAGCCGTCCTCAACTCGCTGTCACAGGCAGTATCGACAGGGGGCAGAAAGGGAAGAGTAGTTGAGGCATATCCGTTTTAATGGAATATCAGATAAAGAATATGTTAAGTTAAAAAAAACTGGAAGGGGCGTTTATCCATGCGAGACAAAGAAACGTTAAAACAAGAAATTCTGGAGGCATTCAATTTTAGACATGCAACGAAGGAATTCGATCCTGAAAAAAAGATTCCTGAGGAAGATTTCCGCTTTATTTTGGAGACGGGCCAATTATCACCAAGCTCTTTTGGTTTTGAACCATGGCGCTTCCTTGTTGTCCAGAGTGATGAGCTGCGTGAGAAAATAAAAAATACAGCCTGGGGCGCATACAGCAAGCTGCCTGAAGCCAGCCATTTCGTTGTGATCCTGGCAAGGACTAAACTGGATACAAAATATGACTCCCAATATCTGCAGGACCATTTTAGAAATGTAAAAAAGATGCCTGAAGAATTTCTGTCTAAATACCTGCAGCGAATTGAAGAATTCCAAAAATCGGATTTTGATTTGCTTGAAGGTGAGCGGCCGCTTTTCGATTGGGCATGCAGGCAGACGTATATCGTCCTGGCCAATATGATGACTGCAGCAGCACAGATCGGCATTGATTCCTGCCCAATAGAGGGCTTTAATTTTGAAAATATGAACAAACTTCTTGCGGATGAAGGACTGTTGGAGAATGGCCGCTTCGGAATATCTGTTATGTGCGCATTCGGTTACCGAATGAAAGAGCCTAATCCAAAAACAAGAAGGCCTTTAGACGATATTGTAAAATGGGTTTAACAGAAGAGTGGAATTTTCCACTCTTCTTTAATAGATATATATGAACGTGAATAGTAATTAATAAATAGAGGGAGGGCTGTGGATGAGATTATCATTAACACTGCTGGTCTTATTGATGTTTTTAGCGGGCTGTTCAAAAAACCAGATTGAAATGAACAGTGTAAATGATAATCCAACTGCGAAGGAAATACTTTCCCTTAATCATGATGCAGATATATTTATTAGTGATGAGTACGTATTTTCAAATGCAGAAGATCTTGATTGGGTACGGAAGCATGATTATGTACTTGGAGAACAAATTGGCGAAATACAAAAACAGACTGCTGACTATCGCAGGTTTAAAGAATGGACGGCCAGCAAACTCCCTGTTGGAACAAAGATATTCGAAACCAATGCACCATTCTATATTGCTGTCGTGAACGGGCAGGAAATCCCTTATATAAAATTGGTGGAAGGCTGAATATTTCGCACTTCATGATAGAACTATAAGAGCCAGGCCGCAGCCTGGCTCTTTTCTTATTTAAAGTCCTTTAAAGTCTTAAGGTATTCCTGTCCTTTTTGAACATATGTATCAATCGAAAGCTGGATCAGTTCCAGATCCTTTTCTCCGATTTCCCTTACCACTTTGCCAGGAGCTCCAACAACGAGAGAACGCGGCGGAATCTTCTTTCCTGCAGGAATGAGTGTATTGGCGCCGATAATGCATTCCTCGCCGATTTCAGCTCCATCAAGAATAGTTGCTCCCATGCCGATGATGCATCTTTTCCGTATTGTGCAGCCGTGGAGAATGGCGTTATGGCCTACTGTTACCTCATCTTCAATCACCAGAGGGGAGCCTTCAAACAAATGGCAGGTAACATTATCCTGAATGCTGCAGCTTTCTCCAATCGTAATGGTATCTTCGTCTCCGCGCAAAACTGCGTTGAACCATACACTTGAATTCTTCCCTATTTTTACATCCCCGATTAGATAACTTCCAGGTGCCAGAAATACAGAATCATCAACTGATGGAGTTTTATCCAAATATGGTATTAACATAGATTCAACCTCTTTTCTTAATTGTCTTAATTTTAAAATTAGTATAACATTATTATAACGAAGGGGGAATTTTTGTGAATGGAATATCTTCTGTTCTCGGCGTTAAATATCCAATCATCCAGGGGGGCATGGGAAATATCAGTAATGCAGTGCTGACAGCTGCCGTATCAGAAGCGGGCGGCCTTGGCACAATCGGTGCTGGGACAATGACAGTTGATGAAGTTGAAAAAATCATTGAAGAAACAAAAGCGCGTACTGCAAAACCATTTTCAGTGAATGTGGCATTGAGCGTTTCGCCAAATGCTGTCGGAGTGTTGAGTCTAGCTGTAAAACATCATGTTCCTGTGGTCACGCTGTCAGCAGGGAATCCTGCTCCATTTATCCCTAAGCTCCATGAGGCAGGCATAAAGGTCATTGCAGTCGTTGCATCGGTGAAACAGGCGAAGAAGGCAGAGGCAGCTGGTGCTGATGTTTTAGTAGCGGAAGGATACGAAGCTGCAGGCATAAATTCCAACTTGGAAACGACTACGCTCGCCCTTATTCCTCAAATTGTGGCACAGGTTAATATTCCAGTCGCTGCCGCAGGAGGAATAGGGGATGGCAAGGGGCTTGCTGCAATGCTGGCGCTTGGCGCATCCGGCGTACAAATGGGTACCAGATTTATCGCGACAAAGGAAGCTCCATTCCATGAAACGTATAAGCAAAAATTATTGCAGGCGACTGACCATGAAACTGTGATCATTGGGAGGACGGTCGGAAGAATACGAAGAGTTTTGAATACACCTTATACAGAAAAGCTTCTGGAAGCAGAAAAGCAGGGGATAACTGCACAAGAATTTGCTGAGCTGACTTCAGAGGAATTACATAAAAAAGGGGCATTGGATGGGAATATTGAGCAAGGCTTTATTAATGGCGGCCAGGTATCCGGGCTGATCGCTGATATACCATCAGTACAAGAATTGCTTGATCGAATGATGAAAGAAGCCAAAGAACAATTGGAAAAATCACTGAAACTGATATAAAATTACATGCTTCCGTCTGGGAGCATTTTTTATTTAAATTTGCCTTGTTTAAGAGGAATGGTAATTTAGAGGCGAAAACAGTCATAAAAGCCACAGCAGATGCTTTTCCTTTGGGCAGGAAAACTGTAAAGAAGTTCAGAAAAATTAATTAAAAATATATTATTTTAAAAAACCTATTGATAGTTTCCCAAATTGATGGTTTAATTAGTAATTAAAAATCTCAACATACTAAATTTTCGGAATATTATTGACACTAAAATAGGCTGGTGTTAATATAACGTTATATTTACGGTGTCTATAGTGGATATCATACGTTATGGAATCGCTTTCAAAAATGTTATTGGGATTTGATGTTAAATCAACAAAGGTGCGTTCCGGCTGCCCGCAAATGATCAACCTACATAGCAAGTATGCCGGTTTATAAAAATATTCAAGGGGGATTTTTATGAAAAAATCAGTAAAGGCAATTTCTCTAGTGCTTGCCAGCGCATTGTTCCTCGCTGGCTGTGGAGGAAATGATGCATCGAATGGTTCTTCAGACAAAAAGCAGTACAAGATTGGGCTGACACAGTTCGCAGAACACCCTTCACTTGATGCTGCAACAGAAGGCTTCAAAAAAGCTCTTGAAGATAAAGGCTTCAAAGAAGGCGACAACGTAAAGTATGATTTCCAGAACGCACAGGCAGACATGAACAACACAGCATCAATCGCAAATAACTTTGTGGGTGACAAGGTCGACCTGATTTTTGCAAACGCAACGCCGAGCGCTGTAGCAGCTCTAAACGCAACAAAGGATATTCCGATCATATTTACCTCAGTTACGGACCCAGTTGGCTCAGGCCTTGTTGAAGCCTTTGACAAGCCAGGGGACAATATTACAGGAACTACAGACAACCATCCAGATGCAACAAAAAAGACAATCGACTTTATGACGAAGGAAATCGGCGCTAAGAAAATTGGTGTCATCTTCAACGCAGGTGAGCAAAATTCCGAAGTGCAGGTAAAAGAAGTTAAGAAGCTTGCTGAAGCAAATGGAGCGAAGGTGGTAGAAGCCTCGATCTCAACTTCTGCAGAGGTTAAGCAGGCAGCTGAGTCGCTTGTTGGCCGGGTTGATGCAATTTATGTTCCAACTGACAACACAGTCGTTTCTGCACTTGAATCTGTCATTTCTGTAGCAAACAGCAAGAAGATTCCTTTATTCGTAGGTGAGCTCGATTCCATGAAGCGTGGAGCAGTCGCTGCGAGCGGATTTAATTACTATGATATCGGATACCAGTCAGGTTTGATGGCAGCTGAAATTTTATCCGGTAAGAAGAAAGCTTCAGAAATCCCTGTGGAACTTCCTGATTCTTTAACACTGACGATCAATAAAAAAGCCGCTGAAGAACAAGGTGTCGAAGTGAAGGAAGAATGGGGAAAGGACGCTGAATTCTACGAAGAATAAGAGAAAGGATGATTCATCTTGTTTACTGCTATATTTGGAGCGTTTGAGTCAGGTATCATTTATGCGATCATGGCTCTAGGCGTATACTTATCCTTTCGGGTACTAGATTTTCCGGATTTAACGGTTGACGGCAGCTTTGTTACAGGAGCTGCTGTCGCCGCAATCATGATCGTAAATGGTGCCAATCCCTTTACCGCAACCATCATGGCTCTTATTGCCGGATTCGTTGCCGGGTGTTTGACGGGTATTATCCATACAGTCGGAAAAGTAAATGCACTGCTATCCGGAATCCTGATGATGATTGCCTTGTACTCTATCAATCTAAGGATTATGGGGAAATCGAATGTCCCATTGTTGAACACAGATACTGCCATGACGACGGTAAGGGACCTTTTTGAAAAGACGGGTATTGATGCGTTTTTCAATGGAATTCTTTCCGCTGTGGGGCTTGGTGACAGCCTGCCAAGAACATGGGGAATCCTGCTTTTCATGGTTGTGGTCACATTTGCGCTCAAATTCATTACCGATGCTTTCCTGAAAACGGAAATTGGGCTGGCAATCCGTGCGACAGGAGACAATAAAAGAATGATTCGCAGTTTCTCCTCCAACACTAACCTAATGATCATTCTTGGTCTTGGTCTATCGAATGCGATGGTTGCCTTCTCTGGTGCGCTAATTGCACAGCAGGGCGGTTTCGCTGATGTCGGAATGGGAATTGGAATGATTGTCATAGGTCTTGCTTCTGTCATTATCGGCGAAGCACTATTCGGAACCAAAACTATTGCGAGAACGACTCTCGCAGTGATAGGCGGTTCGATCATTTACCGAATCGTGGTCACGCTAGCATTGAGGGTCGAATTCCTTGAACCTGGGGACATGAAGCTGATTACAGCGGTAATTGTCATCCTGGCATTGACCGCGCCGAAAATGATTGACAGCTATAAAGATAAAAAACGGAAGGTTAAGAGACAGCATTCGGTTGTTCCGATCGTAAGTGTTCCTTCTGACAGAAAGGGTGAGGCTGGTGCTGCACTTAAATCAGATTCATAGAATCTTCAATGAGGGCACTCCAGATGAAAAAATTGCCCTTGATAATATTAATCTTACACTTAAAAAAGGCGATTTCGTCACAGTTATCGGCAGTAATGGAGCAGGGAAATCCACCTTGATGAACATTATTTCAGGTGTTATGCTGCCTGATCACGGCCAGGTTTCACTCGATGGAAAAGATGTAACATATATGTCTGAGTACAACCGTTCAAAGATGATTGGGCGAGTATTCCAGGATCCGATGGCAGGTACAGCCCCAAGCATGACAATAGAGGAGAACCTGGCCATCGCCTATTCAAGAAATAAGCGAAGGACACTGGGGATGGGCGTAACCAAAAAAAGGCGTGAATTGTTTAAAGAAGTGCTGGAATCCCTGCACCTTGGCCTGGAGAACAGGCTTAACGCCAAGGTTGGGCTCCTTTCAGGCGGTGAACGCCAGGCGCTGTCACTGCTGATGGCAACATTCACCGAGCCTTCCATTCTGCTGCTTGATGAGCATACAGCCGCTCTCGATCCGTCAAGAGCAGAGCTGATTACCAATCTGACGAAGGAAATTGTCGACAAATATCATCTAACAACCCTAATGGTCACACATAATATGCAGCAGGCTCTCGACCTTGGGAACAGGCTGATCATGATGGACAAGGGCCAGATCATTTTTGAAGTAAATGAAGAAGAGAAGGCAAAGCTGACAATCGAAGATCTGCTGAATGAATTCCAGCGTATCCGCGGAACAAAAATGGCAAATGACCGAGCATTGCTCAGTTAAAAAACAACCAGCCCAGCTGGTTGTTTTTTTGCTTTCAGGAACATTCGCATTCTACCGAAATTAGCAGCATTAAGTTGTTTACATTTGAAAAAGAAACATTATATCACAATCATTTTTGGGAAAATACCAAAATTTCTTACAATTTATTGACCGTTTATTTAACGAAATGTTATGATAACGTTAAATAAACGTTATACATATTTACAACTTGGAAAGGTGGGATATGATGCATGATGGTTTAAAAGCTGGGCATTCGGCCTCCATCAATATCATAGTGACATCCGATATGTTTGCCCGCTTTGAAGGTCAGCTTGTCCATCCAGTATACTCGACAGTAACGATGGTGTATCACATGGAATGGGTTTCGCGGCAAATCATACTTCCATATTTAGAGGGTCATGAGGAGGGGATGGGCGGAGCCGTAACGGTTAAGCATATTGCCCCTTGTACTGAAGGAGCTGCTGTCACGGTCACAGCGACTGTAACGGACCTTCAGGCAAATATCGTGATTACCAATGTGAGGGCAGAAAGCAGGGGACGTCTCATTGGGATAGGGGAAGTGAAGCAGGTCATCCTGCCAAAAACGAAAATCTCTGAACTACTAATAGGAAGCTAAAAATTTTTACACAAAAATGAAAGCGCTAACATGGTTTAACGGAATAAAGGGGGAAAGCGAAATGGATATGTTCGAACAAATCAGAGAGCATGAACAAGTGGTTTTTTGTAATGATGAAGCGACAGGATTAAAAGCGATTATAGCGATTCACAGTACGAGACTAGGCCCTGCACTGGGCGGCTGCCGCATGTATCCGTATAAGACAGTGGATGACGCTCTTGAGGATGTTTTGCGCCTTTCAAAAGGAATGACCTATAAATGTGCAGCTGCAGATGTTGACTTCGGCGGGGGCAAAGCTGTAATCATTGGCGATCCTACGAAGGATAAAAGTCCGGAGCTATTCAGGGCATTCGGCCAATTCGTTGAATCTATCCAAGGACGCTTTTATACAGGAACAGACATGGGCACAGACCCTGAGGATTTTGTCCATGCATTAAAGGAAACAAATTGCATTGTTGGAGTCGATGAGGTGTATGGCGGCAGCGGTGACTCCTCTGTTCCTACTGCGCAGGGTGTGATATACGGTCTCCAGGCAACAAGCAAAACACTTTGGGGCACTGAGGATCTTGCTGGAAAGTCATATTCAATCCAGGGACTTGGAAAGGTTGGCTATAAAGTCGCTGAATACCTGCTGGAGAATGGAGCAGACCTTCATGTGACAGACATCAATCAGAAAGCGATTGATCAGATCGTTCAAAAAGCGCAGGAAATGGGAGCAGGAATCAAAGTAGTAAGCAGTGAGGAAATTTACGCACAGCCTGCAGATATCTTTATCCCTTGTGCAATGGGCGGCATCATCAATGATGGTACAATTCCACAGCTCCAGGTAAAGGCGATTGTCGGTTCAGCGAATAATCAGCTGAAGGAAACCCGCCACGGTTTGGAACTTCAGGAAAAAGGCATTCTTTATGCTCCAGATTACATTGTGAATGCCGGGGGATTGATCCAGGTAGCAGATGAGCTTTATTCACCTAATAAAGAGCGTGTCTTGAAAAAAACGAAAGCGATTTATAATACCCTTCTGAATGTATACGGCCAGGCTGAAAGAGATGGAATCACTACGATGGAAGCGGCTGACAGATTCTGTGAACAGCGCATTGAGGCAAGATCAAGACGCAACAGTTTCTTCTCACACATGAAACGTCCTAAGTGGGCAGTGAGAACATAATAGATTTATATATGGTTCTGTTAAAGCATAAGGTTGTTTTTTAACACCTGTTGATTGTTGTGGAAGGCGCGTAGACTCCTCCGAAAATGCTATCGCATTTCCATCGTGCGTGGGAACATTCAAAGAAGCTATTCAAAGTCCTGCGGGCGCAGCTGGACAGATGAGACCCCGGTAGAAATGGCCCGAAAAGAAGGGGCCATTTTACCCCGCAGGAGCAAAGCGACGAGGAGGCTCAGCGCCAGCCCCAAGAAGAATTTGTTCTTGAAAAAGCCGGCAGTTGGGCTTTTTCATAATTCTTCAGCGGAAAGCGAAGCGCCTGGAACGGAAATCAACAGCCTTGTTTAACAGAGCTATAAAAATAAAAGATTTGATAAAGGGTGAGCCGATGGATAAACTTTTTCCGATTTTTCAAGTGATGGACCAAAACGGAAACATCGTGTCCAATGAACATAAGGACCTTGTAACAGAAGAACGAGTAAAAAAATTCTTATCGGAAATGATCAGGATCCGTATGCTGGACAGAAAAGCAGTCAGCCTTCAGCGCCAGGGAAGGATCGGAACATACGCACCATTCGAAGGACAGGAGGCATCCCAGGTCGGTACGGCATTAGCTCTCAGAAGTGAAGATTGGATGTTCCCCACATACCGGGACCACGGGGCAGCGATGGTTTTTGGCCATTCGCTCAGAAATATTCTGCTGTTTTGGAATGGACGGAATGAGGGCTGTGTACCTCCAGAAGGAAAAAAGATCTTTCCGCCAGCTATTCCGATTGCGACACAAATCCCCCATGCTGCAGGAGCTGCTTTTGCTGAAAAACAAAAAGGAACGAAGAATGCAGCGATATGTTATTTTGGCGATGGTGCTACTTCTGAGGGAGACTTCCATGAGGGCTTGAACTTTGCTAGTGTCTTCAAGTCACCGGTTGTCTATTTTAACCAAAACAATCAGTATGCGATTTCAGTGCCAATAAGCAAGCAGATGAACTCGGCTACCATTGCTCAGAAAGCACTCGCTTATGACATTCCGGGAATAAGGATTGACGGCAATGATGTCTTTGCTGTTTACCTCGAAACAGAAAAGGCACTTGAGCGTGCACGCAGCGGAGAGGGACCAACTCTTATTGAGGCGATGACATGGCGATATGGTGCTCACACAACTGCTGATGATCCAACGAAATACCGTGATCAAGGTGACAGCGCTGTGCGGAGGATGGAAACCGATCCGCTGCTACGCCTTGAACACTGGCTGAAAAATGAAGGCCTCTACGATGAAGCATGGGTGAAGGACATCGAGGAAAAGGCTGCTGCAGAAATTGATGCTGCCGTAAATGAAATGGAAAGTTTCCCTGAAGCAGACCCTGCTGTTATCTTCGACTATGTTTTTGAAAAACCCACATGGACAATCGAAAAGCAAAAACGTGAATACCTAGAGCTGATCGGAGGGGAAGCGTAATGAACACTGCACTTCAGACAAAAACATTGACGCTTGTCCAGGCGATAACTGAAGGACTGGATACGATGCTTGCGGAGAGTAAGGACGTCATCCTTTTAGGTGAAGACATCGGTAAAAACGGCGGTGTGTTCCGTGCTACCGATGGTTTACAAGATAAATATGGTGAAGAACGGGTAGTGGATACTCCACTAAGTGAAGCTGGATTTGTAGGCGCAGCAATCGGGATGGCGGTAAATGGGTTTCGGCCTGTAGTGGAAATCCAGTTTCTTGGATTCATTTATCCGGCCTACGAACAAATCATGACGCATGCTTCAAGGCTGAGAATGAGAACGTTAGGACATTATACAGTACCGATGGTCATTAGGGCTCCTTATGGTGCAGGAGTTCGCGCACCGGAAATCCACTGCGACAGTACGGAATCCCTTTTTACACATATGCCTGGAATAAAGGTTGTCTGCCCATCCAATGCCTATGATGCAAAAGGGCTGATGATTGCAGCAATTGAAGATCCGGATCCTGTGCTATTTCTCGAGCCGATGAGGAGCTATCGCTCATCAAGAGACGAAGTGCCTGAAGGAAAGTACACAGTTGAAATCGGCAAGGGCAAAAAACTTGCCGATGGCGATGACGTGACGGTAATTGCCTGGGGTGCGATGATTCCGGTTGCGCTGAAGGCTGCAGAAGATATGAAGGAAAAAGGCATTAGCTGTGAGATCCTGGATTTAAGAACACTTTATCCTATCGATAAGGACCTGGTCATTGAATCCGTACAAAAGACAGGACGCACGGTCATTGTCCATGAGGCTCATGCGACAGGCGGAACAGGCAGTGATTTGATTTCACTGATCAACGATGAAGCCTTCCTTTATCAGAAGGCGCCGGCGGAAAGGGTGACGGGCTATGATACTCCAGTACCGTATTTCGGATTCGAAGACCACTACCTGCCGACACCGAAAAGAGTCGCAGCAGCAATCGAGAAAGTGATGAAGTTTTAGGAGGCGAGCCAATGGTTGAAGTTAAGCTCCACGATATAGGGGAAGGAATGACCGAAGCGGACATTAACTGTTACCTGGTCAAAGCAGGAGACTTTGTCAAGGCTGACGATCCATTGGTGGAAGTCCAGACCGATAAAATGACCGCCGAGATTCCCGCACCTCGTTCAGGCGTGGTAAAAGAAATTCTGTTGAGACCCGGTCAAACCGTCAAGGTTGGTACCACACTGCTGATCATGGAGGATGGGCAAGGCAGTGAAGAGGAGAGATTCAATTCCTCAACAATGGAACAGGGAGTTAAATATGTTAAGGATGCTGAAGTGGCTGAGCCAGATGCTGGGTTGAACTTGCCGAATCGCCCGGCAGAAGGCGTTTTGACAGAGGCAATAGCAACGAATCGCCACAATAGGATCCTTGCTTCTCCTTACACAAGGAAAATTGCCCGGGAAAATAATGTGAATATACAAAATGTCTGTGGCTCTGGGCCTGCAGGGCGGATAACAGATGAAGATATTTTTGCAATTATAAAGTCTAGAGATTCAGAGGCTGCGAGACATTCGGAACGAGGTTCTGAACCGACTGTTTCCGAGGCTTCGAAGGTTTCGGAAGCTGGTTCCGAAACGATGGTTCCGACTGTTTCGAAAGGCAGTTCCGAAGGTTCCGTTCAGAAGGAGGCAGCGATAGCTTCGCAAACCCTAGGAACTAATACATTGCCTTTCAGAGGCCGGCGTAAGCAGATCGCTAAAAAGATGGTGCATTCGCTGTATACAATTCCTCATTGTACCCACTTCGAGGAAATCGATGTCAGCGAACTGATCTCTTTCAGGGAAGAGCTAAAGTCAGCTGGTGCCACCATTTCAGCAACTGCTTTCTTCATTAAAGCCCTTTCGATCGCTTTGAAGGAATACCCGGTTTTTAATGCGAAGCTTGACGAGGAAAATGAAAGAATACAGCTTTTGGGTGAGCATAATATTGGCATCGCAGTCGATGCTCCTGAAGGATTGATCGTTCCTGTTCTCCGAAACGCCGAGCAAAAAAACTTAAAGCAAATCAATGAGGAAATAAAGAGACTGACAAGGGTTGCGCTTGACGACAAGCTTACAGTGAAGGATATCTCAGGCGGTACTTTTACCATCAGTAATGTAGGGCCACTAGGCGGAAGCATAGGTGCAACTCCCATAATCCAGCACCCTCAGACAGCTCTGGTTTCCTTTCATAAGACAAAGAAAAGGCCGGTTGTCACGGATGATGATCAGATTGTTGTTCGTTCGATGATGAACCTTTCCATGTCCTTTGACCACAGGGTTGCGGATGGTGCTACCGCCGTAGCGTTCACTAATCGTTTTGCACAGCTGATAGAGAACCCTAAAATGATGCTTCTGGAGTTGATGTAAATGGTCGTCGGGGAATTAGCGCATGAAAAAGATCTGGTCATCATCGGCGGCGGACCGGGCGGCTATCACGCGGCAATCAGGGCAGCGCAGCTCGGAAAAAATGTCACTTTGATTGAAAGGGATTTGCTGGGAGGCATTTGTTTGAACAAAGGCTGTATCCCCTCAAAAGTTATGACCCATGGTGCAGAAAGACTTTCGGCTGCCAAGCAGGATGAATTGATGGGAATCAACAAAACACACCTGCATTTTGAAATCGAAAAGCTATTAAGCTATAAAAACCAGGTCGTTAAACAGCTTCGTGACGGCGTAGAGGCACTCTGCAAAGCAAACAAGATAGAAGTCATAAAAGGAAACGCATTTTTTCTCTCAAAAGAAAAAATCGGCGTTGAAAATGATGACAGATATGAAGTATACAAATTCAAAGAGGCGATTATTGCCACAGGAGGCATTCCGGTAAAATTACCTGGAAATGCCGCGGAAGATAAGAGAATCATAGATTCATGGTCAATAGCTGATCTAAGTGAAGTTCCCGATCATCTTGTCATTTACGGTGATGACTATATCGCTCTCGAAATGGCGATGGCGTTCCGGGCCTTCGGTTCAGAAGTGACTCTTATTTTAAATGAGGGGAAAAATGACTTTTCTTTCGATTCCAGCATTAACAGGGAATTGAATCGCGTATTAAAAAAGGCAGGCATTTCGATTATAAAAGGTTCCTTATTTGAGGAAGTGCAAACCAGCGATAATGGTGTTTCTGTTATCCTTGGGGGTTCAAAAGGACAGCAAACATTAAATGGCAGCCATGTGTTTTATTCGTTAGGCGTCAAGCCACAGCTAGCCGATATTGGCGTAGACCGGATGGGAATGAAGCTCTCCGCGGAAGGTTTTATTGTAACTGACCACGCCGGAAGGACATCGATTGAGAATATATTTGCGATTGGCGATGTAACCGAAGGACCTTCTCTTGCAGTAAAAGCGATTAAACAAGGAAAGACAGCTGCGGAGACGATTTGCGGCAGATTGAGTGAAAATGACTTCACCTTCATACCCCGAATTGTGAGAACATGTCCGCCGGTCGCCTGTGCCGGTATGACAGAAAACGAAGCTAATGAGCGGGGCTATAATGTTGGAGCAGGTGAGTTTTCATTATCCGCTAACGGATTTGCCACCATCCTTGGAAAGAAGGAAGGGCTTGTTAAAGTTGTATTTGATAAGAAAACCGATCTCTTGCTTGGTGTTCACATGATTGGCCATGGTGCAGTCGAACTATTATCAAGCGGGATCCAGGCATTGGAGATGGCCGCGCGCGATGAAGACATCAAGTTTCCGAACTATGCCCACCCGAGTGTGAGCGAGGCGCTGCTCGAAGCTGTTGAGGCGTATAAGGGAGAAGCAATTCACAGCGTGCCCAAAAAGCAGAAGCTGAAGGTTTAATAACTCACTGGGACTGTCAGGCTGCTTGTTTAATCCATACAAGTAAATAATTCTGTTACTAGTGAAAAAGGTCATCTTACTGGTGAAAAAATCAACTCAACCGGATAAAAAAGCATTTCAACCGGTGAAAAATTAATCCTTCTACTTGTAAAAAACAAAATGTAACCATAAATAACCATCCTTAAAAGGTAATTTGGTTCTAAGCAAGTAACAAATACGTTTGAAACAGTACTAAAACTCAACTCAAGGTCGATAAAAAGAAGCAAAATAGTGATTTTTGGCTTGGCCAGTTGATCAATCAAAAACTAGCAAAAGAAGCTTTCCTTCAAACCACAAATATTAGGTTGCTATATTCCCAATTAAACTTCAAATCTGGCACAAACCATTTAAAAAAATAACACTCATTTCCTTCACCACGTAAAAGCATTATAGCTTTACATCGTACTCTTGAGGACATGGCAGCAATTGCTATAAAATGATTTGGAATATTATAAATATTTAAAAATAGGAGGATTCAACATGCAAGAAAAAGTGATGGTGTCTGCACAGACGACAGAGGATTTTTTTCCGGTAAGAGATGTTGATTATTTGGAGCTATACGTTGGAAACGCGAAGCAAGCTGCCCATTTCTTTCAGGCAGCGTATGGCTTCAAGGTTGTTGCGTATGCAGGTTTAGAAACTGGAAGCCGGGAAACTACATCATATGTCCTTCAGCAGCGCAAGATCCGCCTTGTTTTAACAGGTACTTACAGCGACTCTACCCGGGTCGCCCAATTTGTAAAAACTCACGGGGACGGCGTGAAGGATATTGCCCTTGCTGTTGATGATGTTGAGAAGGCTTATGAGTCAGCTGTCAGCCGTGGGGCAATTGAAATCCAGCCGCCTCATGAGGTATCAGATGAGCATGGTACATTGAAGAAGGCTGTAATCGGTACTTATGGAGACACAATCCATACATTAGTAGAAAGAAAGAATTACAATGGCATTTTCATGCCTGGATTTGTTGAGCACCAGTCTTCAGTGCCAGTAGAGGATGCAGGATTCATCGGCATCGACCATGTTGTCGGCAATGTTGAGAGAATGGAAGAATGGGTCAATTATTATGCGAATGTCATGGGCTTCAAGGAAATGAAGCACTTCACAGACAAGGACATTGTAACTGAGTATTCAGCTTTGATGTCGAAGGTGATGCACAATGGCGGCCGTATCAAATTCCCAATCAATGAACCGGCTGAAGGGAAGCGTAAATCACAAATCCAGGAGTACCTTGAGTTCTACAATGGACCAGGCGTTCAGCATCTGGCAATCCTTACTGAGGATATTGTCAGCACAGTCTCTACTCTTCGTAAAAACGGCGTAGAATTCCTGAGCACTCCAGATTCCTACTATGAAATGCTGTCAGAACGCGTAGGGAAGATAGATGAAGAGATCGAAAAACTTAAAGAGCTAAGTATCCTTGTTGACCGTGATGATGAAGGATACTTGCTGCAGATTTTCACAAAGCCAATTGTTGACCGTCCTACACTTTTCATTGAAATCATCCAGCGTAAAGGTGCTCGTGGATTTGGCGAAGGAAACTTCAAGGCTCTATTCGAATCAATCGAACGTGAACAAGAGAGACGCGGCAACCTTTAAAAGCCGGAGGGAAAGGGGGCAATCGCTCCCTTTTCGTCATAAATAGAAGGCTTGTCATGATGAAAGGAATCAAACATTGGCTGATAAATGCTCTTAATGCCATGAAAGAGCCATCAAACAGCTCCAGCCTTAAAAGCAAAGCTGCAAAGCCTTCTTATTAGAAATTGGGGGTTAATAGCATGAATATAAAAGCACGTGCAGAACTGGTAGGAATCACGCCATATGCCCTCGGCCAGACAATCGAAGAGATCAAGGAGCAATATGGAATCTCCACTGTAAGGAAACTGTCTGATAACGAGAATGTATATGGGACTTCACCTAAAGTAAGTCAGGCAATCATGGAAGCCGCTGCAAATTTATGTTTGTATCCTGATGGTCTTACTACCAGGGTGATAGAAAATTTATCTGCACATTACCGAATTGATCAAAAAAACTTCCTGGTATCGAATGGTTCGGAGGAAATCCTCAGGCTGCTTACCAGGGCATATATTGATAAAGATTCTGAAGCAGTTATGGCCGAGGTGACATTCCCGCGCTACAAGACGAATGTATTACTTGATGGAGGAAAGGCAGTCACTGTTCCGATGGCGGAGGGCAGACATGATTTGCAAGGGATGCTCCAGGCGATTAACGAAAAAACGAAGCTGGTTTTCGTCTGCAATCCGAATAATCCGACAGGGACAATCGTTGCTAAAAAGGAGCTCCTGTCTTTTATCGAGAATGTACCATCAAATGTAATGGTCATTATGGATGAGGCTTATTATGAGTATGCAGATTCAAGTGATTATCTCGATACAATGCCTCTGCTTAAACAATATGAAAATCTTGTGATCCTGAGGACCTTCTCGAAGATTTATGGCCTTGCCAGCCTCCGAATCGGATACGGAATGATGCATGAAGACATTGCAAGGGAGCTTCATAAAGTTCGCGATGTTTTCAATGTGAACCAGCTTGCCCAGGCAGCAGCCATTGCTGCCCTGGATGACCAGGATTTCGTCAAAGAATGCTCAGCCAAAAACAGTCTGGAACGTGACTACTTAAGTGCTAGATTGAAAGAACTTGAAATTGACAGCTTTCCTTCGCAAGCGAATTTTTTATATGCTTTTACAAACCGGCCCGTCATCCAGGCACTTGCAGAGAATGGCGTCCTCGTGCGCCAAATGCTGCTGCCTGGCTATAAGGAAGCGTTCAGGATCACTCTCGGAACACGCGAGGACCATGAATTCATATTGCAGATCGTGAGCGAGCTTTTTCATGAAAGGGCGGTGTAGGTAATGGAGATCAAAACCGACTCCCTGGAATGGAGAGATGCCTATAAACTGCTGCAGGGCTCGATTCTTCCGCGTCCAATTGCTTTTGTATCCAGCCTGGATGAGAAAGGCAATGCCAATCTGGCTCCCTTCAGCTTTTTCACTGCCATTTGTGCCGACCCGATGATGGTTTGCTTTTCGCCGATGAGAAGAGGAACAGATGGCGCCAAGAAAGATACGCTGAAAAATATTGAAGCGACGAAACAGTTCGTCATTAATATTGTCGGCGAGGAATTTGTTGAACAGATGAATGATTGTGCAACTGAATATGCTTCAGATATAGATGAATTTGCAGCTTCTGGCCTTACAAAGGAAAAAAGTGCTGTGATCAGCCCTCCTAGAGTGAAGGAATCCAAGGTCCATCTTGAATGTGAACTGGATCAAGTCCTCCATTTTGGCGGAGACCATGCCGGGGCTGGCAGCCTTGTCATTGCGAAGGTAATACACGTTCACGTAAATGATGAACTATATGAGAATGGCCGAATCAATTCCAAGAAATTAAATCCAGTCGGCAGGCTGGCAGGAGCGACATATACACTGCCGCTTGAAAAAACCTTTGAGCTGAATAGGAAATAGGTGATGTCATGAAATTCATTACGTTCAAAGTAAAGGATGGTTCTATAAAAGCTGGCTGGATCAATTCACAGAACCAGGCAGTGGATATGCAGGCAGCATCAGGCGGCAGACTGCCGGATAATATGCTTGCTTTTGTCGAGAACCATGAAAAATACATGGGTGAGGCGGAAGAGTTAAAGGAAACTGACAAAGGTGTTTATTCGCTGGAAGAAGTAGCTTTACAAGCTCCGCTGCCAAATCCAAAGAGCGTGCGCGATTTTTACGCTTTTGAGCAGCATGTTAAAACAGCCCGGGAAAACCGGGGACTTGAAATGATTCCAGAATGGTATGAAATTCCTGTATTTTATTTTACCAACCATCTTGCCATAAAGGGGCCGGAAGAAGAAATCAGAAGGCCTCGGGCATGTGAATGGCTTGATTACGAGCTGGAGATTGCCTGTGTCATTGGCAAGGAAGGCAGGAACATCAAGGCCGAGGATGCCGAAGAGTATATTTTTGGCTTTTTTATCATGAACGACTGGAGCGCCCGCGATCTTCAAAGGCAGGAAATGAAGGTAGGTCTTGGACCCGCAAAGGGGAAGGATTTTGCGACTTCGTTTGGTCCCTATTTGCTGACAAAGGATGAGTTAGCGAGGCAAAAAGCAGCCAAGGGCTATGATCTTGAAATGGTTGCACGAGTGAATGGGAAAGAGCTTTCAAAGGGAAATATGAAAGATCTTTTCTACAGCTTTGGCGAGATGATCGAACGGGCTTCTGCTGGAACAACACTCTACCCTGGAGAAGTAATTGGTTCAGGTACAGTTGGAACCGGATGCATTCTTGAGCTTGGAACCGAAGTCCACCGCTGGCTTGAGCCGGGTGATGAAGTTGAGCTTGAGATCAAAGGGCTTGGGGTCCTGAAAAATAAAATTATAGAAGACTAGGAAGAAGGTGTTTTCATGTATTACCGACAACTTGGAGAAGTTCCAAAGAAACGCCATACGATGTTTAAAAAGGAAGATGGCTCGCTTTTCAGAGAGCAGGTAATGGGTACGAAGGGATTCTCCGGGACACAATCGATTTTGTATCATCACCATATGCCGACTGAGGTTGTGAAAAGTGAGTTGATCGGCAGGTACCTGCCAGAATACGAGGAGCAAGACTCACTAAACCACAGGCATTTTTTAACTGACCAGATTACAAAATCAGGAGATGCCCTAAATGGAAGGGAGTATATCCTTGGAAATGATGATCTGCTTATTGGATTCGCAAATGTCACCGAGCCGATGAAACAGTTTTACCGAAATGGCGACGGCGATGAAATGCTGTTCATCCATCATGGATCTGGTCAGGTGGAAACGATGTTTGGCACCCTGGCATATCGTCCTGGGGATTATGTAGTCATCCCGATTGGAACAATCTACCGGGTAGTACCGGATGCTTCAGAACCAACAAAAGTGCTGTTTGTGGAATCGTTCAGCCAGATTACGACTCCGCGCCGCTACCGCAATGAATACGGCCAGCTTCTTGAACACAGCCCATTCTGTGAACGCGATATCCGCGGGCCGGAGACACTTCAAACCTTCGCTGACAAAGGCGAGCATGAAGTGATTACAAAGACACGCGGCCACCTTCACCGCCATGTGCTGAACCACCACCCGCTTGATGTAGTGGGCTGGGATGGTTATTTGTATCCATGGGCTTTCAATATCGAGGATTTCGAGCCAATTACTGGCCGTATCCATCAGCCGCCGCCGGTCCATCAGACATTCGAGGGACATAATTTCGTCGTTTGTTCGTTTGTGCCAAGGCTCTATGATTACCATCCTGAAGCAATTCCGGCACCTTACTATCACAGTAATGTCAATAGTGATGAGCTGCTGTATTATGTTGAAGGGAATTTTATGAGCCGTAAAGGAATAAAGGAGGGATCGATCACCCTGCATCCAAGCGGAATCCCACATGGCCCGCACCCTGGCAAGACAGAGGCGAGCATCGGCAAAAAGGAAACACTGGAGCTTGCTGTAATGATCGACACATTCAAGCCGCTCAAAACCGTAAAGAAGGCCAAAGAAATCGAAGACGGACAATACATGTATACTTGGATCGAGAAATAGTTTCATGTTTGCACACCCAGACAATGGGTGTGTTCGTTTTTTAATAAAGAGTTGGAAAAGAGTTTTGCTTTCATTTTTAAGCCCTGTTGATTGGAGTGGAAGGCCCGAAGACTCCTCCAAAAATGCTAACGCATTTCCATCGTGCGTGGGCAAACTC
This sequence comes from Mesobacillus sp., assembly GCF_057785455.1. NCBI lineage: Bacteria > Bacillati > Bacillota > Bacilli > Caryophanales > Bacillaceae > Mesobacillus > Mesobacillus sp. The sequence goes on along the minus strand of NZ_JBYNSB010000001.1, from coordinate 13,913 downwards.
GAGGAAGCCCATTCAAAGTCCTGCGGGCGCAGCTGGGCAGGTGAGACCCCGGTAGAAATGGCCCGGAAAGAAGGGGCCATTTTACCCCGCAGGAGCAAAGCGACGAGGAGGCTCAGTGCCAGCCCCGCGGAAAGCGAAGCGCCTGGAATGGAAATCAACAGCCCTACATTATATTGCAATCTAAAGTAAAATTAGTCAAAATCGTATTCATCGTTTTCAATGCGTTTGACAATAGTCATACACATAGAAGTGTTTTATTTTGCAGAACTGGTTACTTTATCCTCCTTTCAGGGAAATCGATAAATAAACAAGCTTTTTAAAGGGAAAACTAAAAATACCTATCTGGATTAGGAGGACAGACAAAGTGACTTTATCGATATTTGCATTAGGCGGCATTAATGAAATCGGCAAGAACATGTATGTGGTTCAATATGATGATGATATTTTTGTAGTAGATTGCGGCGGTAAGTTTCCAGATGAAAGCTTGTTGGGGATTGATTTGATCATCCCTGAACTGACATATCTTGAAGAGAACCGGGATAAAATCCGGGCTATGATTGTCACCCATGGTCATGAGGATCATATTGGCGGTGTCCCATATTTTTTTAAGAAGCTGAATGTGCCAATATACGCCACAGACTTCACTCTTGGCTTGATTGAACTAAAGCTAAGAGAACACAGGTTGTTAAGGGAAACGGAATTAAAGAAAATTCATTCAGATTCGGTGCTAGACTTTGGACAGATAAAAGTTTCGTTTTTTAAGGTCAGTCACAGTATTCCAGACTGCCTGGGAATTGTATTCCATACACCGGAAGGCAATGTGGTACATACTGGGGATTTCAAATTTGACCTCACTCCAGCAAATGATGAACAATCTGAAATTCATAAAATGGCGCGAATTGGAACAGAAGGGGTCACTGTCCTGCTCTCGGAGAGTACAAATGCTGAACGGACAGGCTTGACTCCGACTGAACGTATGGTAGCTGGCCATCTCGAGGAGGCGTTCATGAAGGCGGAAGGGAAAATTTTCGTCTCGACCTTCGCATCGAATGTTAACCGGGTTCAGCAAGTCGTGGAGGCAGCAATTAAAACAAACAGGAAGCTAGCACTCCTGGGCAGGAGCATGGTGAATGTAGTCGATGTTGCAATCGAGAGGGGATACCTGAATGTTCCGGAGGGCATGCTGATCGAGCCGAATGCTGTGGACCAACTTGATCCCGCCAAGGTAGCGATTCTATGTACAGGCAGCCAGGGAGAACCAATGGCAGCACTTTCACGCCTGGCGACAGGAAATTATCGAGATGTTTCCATCTATCCTGGTGACACCGTAATCATGGCCGCTTCTCCGATACCAGGGAATGAAAAGGATGTATCGAAAATAATCGATAATTTATTCAAATTGGGAGCAAAGGTGATCTACGGTTCTGGCAGTACAACAGGCATGCACGTATCGGGTCACGGATATCAGGAGGACCTGAAGCTGATGCTGACTCTGATGAAACCTAAATATTTCATCCCGATTCACGGAGAATACCGTATGCTGCATCACCACCGTCTTCTTGCAGAATCAGTCGGAGTCGAACCAGGAAATACATTTATCATCAAAAATGGTGATGTAGTCGATGTGGAAAACTCTGTTGCCAGACAGACCCGAAGTGTTCCGGCGGGTGATACGTATGTTGATGGTGTAAGCGTTGGCGATGTAGGCGAAATTGTCCTTAGAGACCGTAAGCAGCTGTCAGAGGATGGCATGCTGGTCATTGTGCTGACCCTGAGTAAATCAGAGCGGAGAATCATTTCTGGACCAGACACCATTTCACGCGGATTCGTCTTTGTAAAGAACTCCGAAGACTTAATGAGAGACGTAAATGCACTCGTAACAAAGACAGTGACCGAAATGCAGGAAGACAATATTTACAGATGGAATGTGATCAAACAGGGAATCAAAAAAGCTGTTGGCCAGCATATTTTCCAGCAGACAAGAAGGAAGCCGATGATTTTGCCAATCATCATTGAAATTTAAAATAAATCTAAGCCAGGGTCCGCCCTGGTTTTTTTAGTTTATTGGGATAAGAAGAAAAAAATATTGAGCTTGGGCAGTTGACACAACACTAAAAGGTGTTATATTTTTAATGTGTAACCAAAAGGTGTTATTAATTTATGGAGGTATCAAAATGCAAACTCTACCTGAAATCCGCAAAACCATCATCCTGAATGCGCCAATCGAAAAAGTGTGGAAGGCCGTATCCACTTCTGAAGGGATAGCGGCATGGTGGATGCCAAATACGTTTGAACCTGTGCTGGGTAAGGAATTCATCCTGCATGCAGGCCCATTTGGTGACTCGCCGTGTAAAGTTACAGAACTCGAGCCGCCTAATCGGTTAGGGTTTGACTGGGGAAAAGACTGGCACTTATTGTTTGAATTAAAAGCAATTGAAGAAAAGACAGAGTTTACTTTAATCCATTCTGGCTGGGATCCGGAAAAAATGACAGAATTCGGACAGCCGCATTCAGTAATCAGAGGAATCATGGATGGCGGCTGGGATAAGATCATTAACGAAAAATTGCCTTCCTATATCGAGGGATAATATGGCGGCTTCCGCAGCGAAACATGATGTTTTCCAGGCGATAGCGGATCCTACACGCAGAAAGATACTAAAAATGCTGGCCGAACGTGAAATGCCGATCGCTACAATAACCGAAAGCTTCCCAATCACAAGGACAGCCATAAACAAGCATTTATATATCCTGTCTGAAGCCGGCTTGGTTTCAAGCAGGAAGGCAGGGCGCGAAACACGTTACTCATTGCAGCCTGACCCGTTGCAGGAATTGCAGGAATGGCTTAGCTTCTTTGAAATCTATTGGGATAATAAGCTTCTAAGATTAAAAGAATTCGTAGAAACTGATGAATAATGCTCTCGTTAGCTGGACTCTTGCTGAATATGAGCAGAATATTGGTACTTTAGGTAATTAGAACAATCCCAAAAGACAATTGCTATAATTACTTTGCCTTGCCGCTAAATGCAAAGAAGGATACTTACAATAGCATTCAAAATAACGTAATAGGCGGGACAGGTTCAGTTTCCCTTGCCAGAGCTCAATACAATCAAAATGTAAAGCATGGAGAATGACTCCATGCTTTTTACCTTGCAGACTTAACAAAATGACAGATAAGGTCTAAACTAATAACTATTGATTATCATTAATGTAAACTCTGCAAGGAGGAAACAGGCCATGGACGTACGATTAAATCAAAAGATCATCAAGGACTTATGCGGAACTGTTTCCTTTAAACGGGGAGATGCATTTTACCGGGCGGGAAAAGTGAAGTTTGAACAGTATAGCAGCGACTCAGCGGAAGCGATTGTATCCGGAGCGGACGATTTCACTGTCACTGTCTTTAAAAAGGGCGACGGGCAATTCGAAACATTGTGCAGCTGTCCGAAGCTTGCATCTGTTAAAAATGAATGCCAGCATGTAGCCGCAGTTCTACAGGCGATTCTGCACAGGCAGAAAAAGCCGGAGCCCGCCGTTCAGCAGGGAGATGAAACTGTTGATGGAATCGCCGAAGAGCTGCTGACGATTTTCAGTGACCAGCCCCGCAGAACCAGCGGCCAACAGATGCATTTTGAAACCAGGAAAGTGATGGACACTGAATTCACTTTAACTTCTGTTGAAATCTCGAATAATAATTTTATGTTTGGAATTTCAATGAAAATAGGACCTATTCAGGTTGGAAACATGATAAATTTCTTAAAGGATTTAAAAGAAAGTATCTCCCATCCTCTTTCGGCCTTATTTACATTCAATCCGAAGCTCCATTGTTTTGACTCAAAATCAGATGCAGTGGTGCTCAGGCTTATGGAGGTATTGGACGATTTATCCCTGCTTCCTCAAGGATTTGAAAGCAGCGATGGTATTCTGTTAATTCCGCCTTCGGCATGGCCGAAGCTTTTATCGATGCTAAAGCAGGCTCAGCGTGTCAATATGGATTTCAACGGAAGGGTTACCTCGGGAATTCATGATATATCGAGCGAAGGGCTTCCGCTGAAATTCAACTTCATGCAAACAGAGTCCAAAGACTATTTGCTGAATATAAGAGGGCTAGACCAGCTGACAATCATGAATATGTATCAGGTGGTCTTGCAAGAAAACAAATTCGTTCAATTAAATGAAGAGGACGGCACACGTCTTTTTGAGCTGAAACAAATGCTTGCCGCCTCAAATTCACAGGAAATACGAATCAAAAAGGAACAGATGAGATTTTTTGCCGAAAAAGTGCTGCCTGGGCTGAGAAGGATTGGCGAGGTGAAGATCGATGGAGATATCACCAGACAATTCCTGCAGACTCCACTGATCGCAAAGCTATACCTCGACAGAGTGAACAACCGCCTGCTGGCAGGGCTTGAATTTCAATACGATAGTATTGTATTCAATCCATTGGAGACACAAAATCCAAAATACGGACCGATGCTGATTAGGGATATCGACAAGGAAGACCTGATTCTGGACATGATGGAGGAAAGTTCATTCGCAAAAACAGATGGCGGGTATTTTCTGCATAATGAAGAACTTGAGTATGAGTTTCTGTATCATACACTGCCCAAGCTTCAGAAGCTGGTTCAGGTTTATGCAACGACTGCTGTCAGGAGCCGAATATTCAAAGGTCCCTCAAAGCCGCAAATCAGGGTCAAGGTCAAAAAACAACGGACCAACTGGCTTGAATTCACATTTGAAATGGACAGTGTTCCTGAAAGCCAGATCCGCTCGCTTTTGGAGGCGCTGGAGGAAAAACGGAAATATTTCCGGTTGAGGGATGGTTCCCTGATGTCACTTGAGACGAGGGAATTCGAGGAGATTCAGCGGTTCTTGAAAGCGGGACCTATTCAAAATGAAGATTTCGAAAAAGGTTTGAACCTGCCACTGGTTAAAGGGATGCAGGTCCTTGACTCAGTAGAAGACCAGGATATTTTTATGCTTGAAGATTCCTTTAAAGAATTTTTATCTGAGATCAGCTCCCCTGGAGTCAATAAATTTGAATTGCCTAAAAATCTGGAATCGGTGCTTAGGGAATATCAAAAACATGGATATCAATGGATGAGGACTCTCGCTAGCTATGGGTTCGGCGGAATTCTTGCCGATGATATGGGGCTTGGGAAGACGCTTCAAAGTATTGCTTATATCGCTTCTATGCTTCCAGATGCAAAGAAAAAGAAGGTTCCGATGCTGATTGTTTGTCCTTCGTCATTGACCTATAACTGGCTGGGGGAATTTATGAAATTCACTCCAGGTACAGAGGCAGTCATCATTGATGGCACCCAAAAAGAACGTGCAAAACTTCTCAATGAACTAAATGGCATAGATGTTGTCATTACGTCCTATATGCTTTTGCGCAGGGACATACATTTGTATGAAAAAAAGTTATTCCACACAATCTTTTTTGATGAAGCGCAGGCGTTCAAGAATCCTGTTACCCAGACAGCAAAAGCAGTGCTGAAATTGCAGGCCGGCCATCGTTTTGCACTCACAGGAACCCCTGTTGAGAATTCGATTGAAGAGTTATGGTCCATTTTTAGAGTTGTATTTCCTGAGCTGTTCAAAGGACTGAAAGAATACAGCAATTTGACACGGAAAACAATTGCGAGAAGAAGCCGACCATTTTTACTGAGAAGGATGAAAGAAGATGTCTTGAAAGAACTTCCTGAGAAAGTGGAGTCTATTGACACATCCGAGCTTTTACCGGAGCAGAAAAAACTTTACGCGGCCTATCTTGCAAAGCTCCGCCATAAGACCTTGAAGCATCTTGACAAGGATACAATTCGAAAAAATCGAATCAAAATCCTTTCCGGGCTGACAAGGTTAAGGCAGATCTGCTGTCATCCTGCTCTGTTTGTAGATGGCTATGAAGGAAGCTCGGCGAAATATGAACAGCTGCTTAAAATTATTGCAGAAGCCCGGATTTCAGGGAAAAGAGTCCTTGTTTTTTCCCAGTTTACGAAAATGCTCGACATGATCGGCAAAGAGCTGGCCTATCAGGGCATTCCATATTTCTACCTGGATGGTCAAACTCCATCTGAGGAGCGGGTTGAAACATGCAACCGATTTAATGAAGGAGAAAGAGACTTCTTCCTGATCTCCCTTAAGGCGGGAGGGACAGGTCTCAATTTAACTGGAGCTGATACTGTCGTACTTTATGATTTATGGTGGAATCCAGCAGTGGAGGAGCAGGCTGCTGACCGTGCACATCGTATGGGACAGCAAAATACAGTACAGGTTATCAAGCTGATTGCCAGAGGGACAATTGAGGAAAAAATGAATGAACTGCAGGAAAGGAAACGTCATATGATTGAAGAGATTATTGAGGAAAAGGCTTCTGCAAAACTAACCGAAGATGATATCCGCGAAATTTTGATGATTTGAAGCTCTACTGAGGGTTGTGTCTATCTAATTAGCAGATTAAAAGCATTTAAAGATAAGTATATGAAAAATGCCCATTTCGCTAAGGCGAATAGGGCATTTTTTTATTTGGCATTTTCAATATCAAGATAATGTTTCAAGGTTTGCTGTAGTGTTCCTCTTGTATCAGCCTTCTCCATGAAATTAATGCCAGTATGGATCATTTTTCTGACAAGCTCAGGGCGCATCCCTGTAATTACTGCTTTTGAGCCCATCATGTTAATACCATTTAAGACCTTTTGAAAATGGTCAATGACGTTCATTTCCATGTCAGCAATACCTGATAAATCCATGATCAGTGTTTGGACTTTTAATCGGGCTATATCCATCAGTATTTTTTCCTCGATTATCTGCATCCGATAATCATCAATCATACCAATCAATGGTAAAACTGCCACTGAGGCACTGATTGGGATGATTGGCACCGACAGATGTTCAACCAACTTTCTCTGAGAGTTAAGGAGCTCATCCTTATAATTAGTATAGCTGAGGAAAAACGTGTTCAAGAACTGGTCAACCTGATCATTAATCCGTTTCTCCAGATCAAAAAATTCTTTTCGATCAGTGAAGTTGCCTGTCATCCGGTCGAATTCACTGAGGAATTGCCATAAAGTCCTTCTTATTGCCTGTACCCATTCTAATTTGAATGCAACAGTCAGGGAGTGCTCTGCCCAGGCGACACCCTCTACTTCTGCAAAAGCAATAAGGTTTTCTTCCTCCCGCTCTACAATATAACCGACTAATTTTTCAGCGTTCTTCAAAAGGTCGATATTGCCTCGTTGCAGGATTTCATTAATTTTGGATGCAACATTCACTGCTTCCGATAATAGTTTTTGTTCGAAAATATCCCTGTTAGCCCTGATAAAATCAAGTACATTATCCTTCTGGACATAGGCAGCTTCCATTATGTACACTCCCTTAGCTTAATGATCTAAAATAATTAGCACTATCAACCTAGGTAAAACCTTCCTGTAAGCTACTTTAACAAAGGAAATAGGAAAATTCAAATTGTATAAGGAAATGGATTAAGGCAGCAAAGAAGGAATTACGCTATTTATAGCGAATGGTTTATGAAAATTATATCTAAAATAGGTGTGAATTAAAAATGATACTATTTGTGAACATTGAAAATATTATTTCCAGCAAGTGTGATGCAGTATTTAAAGCAATTGTTGACCATAGTCATATGAGCTATTGCTTCATTTCAAGCGGCAGCAGCCGGCTTGAAGCTGGAAGGGAAGTGATTTGGAGCTGGATGATGTCGGGGTGGAATTGCCGATCTAAGTTCTAAAGACAGAAAAACAGAAAGTGGAATTCGTCTGGTGTCCAAGCGGTGCTGAAACAACGGTAAAAATGACACTCTAGCCTCACGCTGAAAGAACGATTGTAAAGGTGCATGAGACAGGATGGGATAGCAGCGAAGAGGGAGTCCTCAGATATGGACAGCAAATTCAGGGCTGGACAGAACTGGTGACATGCCTGAAGGCCTATCTCGAATCTGGCATCAATTTGAAACCAGGAAAAAGCGTAACAAGCGATTCGCTTGAGTAATTGTGAATCGGAAATCCTTGATGAACTTTCATAGAGGAAATGAAAGTAGCGGGACAGGTGAGACCCCGCAGGAGCGAAAGCGACGAGGAGGCTCACCGCACGCTCCGAGGAAAGCGAAGCGCCTGGAACGAAAATCAACAGACTTTTACAAACATCTAGAATAGCGACACAGTATTAGAATAGAGTCTATCTAAATAAAGGAAATGATAGAACGATAGTGTCTTCAAGAATCATACGAAATACCCTCACTTGTTACTAATAGAAAAGTTAAGTAAATCGCACTTTTGAGTTCGATATAGCAAGAATAAGGAAGAGGGGATATAGAATGAAAATCACACTCATGCCAATCACCAAAGAAAATTGGGAGGATGCAATCGGCCTAAAAGTAAAAGAGGAGCAGAAGCAATTTGTGGCTTCCAACTTGCATTCCATCGCTGAAGTGCAGTTCCTTGAAAACTTTGTGGCTAAAGGTATTTATTACGGAGGAACATTGGCAGGTTTCGCAATGTATGGAATTGATCCGGATGACCAAAATTACTGGATCTATCGCCTGATGGTCGACCAGGATTTTCAAGGTAAAGGAATTGGGATTGCAGCTATAAATCTTATAGTGGAAGACATCAAACAGAAGAATGACACAGGCATCCCACTTATCATGATTGGGTACCATCCTGAAAATGAAGGGGCCAGATATACATATAAGAAAGCTGGATTTGTTGAAACAGTAGTGGCGCCATGGGGTGAGCAGCTTGCGGAATATAAACTGTCTTAGTTAGCAAATTAGCAAAATAATAAATAGCCAGCAGAGTGACCTCTCGCTGGCTATCGTTATCGATTAGGATGCTTTGTTTAAAACTTTGGATTTGGCTGAAGGCTTAAAGACGCCTTCCCATTTGGCAATAACGATCGCTGCAAGGGAATTGCCCACGACATTGACTGCAGTTCTTCCCATGTCTAGAATCCTGTCAATGCCAGCGATAAATGCTAAGCCTTCTACCGGCAATCCAGCCGTACCGAGAGTCGCCAATAGAACGACAAAGGATACTCCTGGTACCCCGGCAATGCCTTTAGAGGTTACCATTAAGACAAGCATTAAGGATATTTGTTCTGAGATGCTCATATCAATTCCGTACATTTGTGCGATGAAGATCGCTGCTAATGCCTGGTAAAGTGTAGAACCATCCAGGTTAAAGGAGTAGCCTGTGGGGATGACGAAAGAAGTGATGTGCTTCGGCGCACCTTCTTTCTCCATTTTATCCATGATTCTTGGCAGAACGGTTTCAGAACTTGCTGTTGAAAATGCAAGGATTAATTCATCCTTTAAAGTCACAATCAATTTGAAAATATTATAGCCGGCCAGTTTGGCTACTGATCCCAATACAACAATGACGAAGAATGCCATCGTTCCATATACTGTAAGGACAAGTTTACCAAGCGGGATCAGTGATTCAAGACCGAATTTAGATACTGTTACACCAATGAGTGCAAATACACCAAAAGGTGCAACCTTCATGATTTGGTTAGTTGCATAGAACATTGCGTCTGCGGTTCCCTGGAAAAAAGCAATAACCGGTTTTCCTTTTTCGCCAATGGCCGATATTCCGAGACCAAAAACAAGAGAAAAGAATATGATTGCCAGCATGTCTCCTTCAGCGAATGCTGTAATTGGATTTGTAGGAACTATTTCTACCAATGTAGTAACCATTGATTTTGTTTCCTGCGTTTCAGCGGTATCTACATAACTGCCAATATCTGTTTTATCAAGTTCGCTCATATTTACGCCAGCGCCTGGCTGGAATAGGTTTGCTGATATGATCCCGACGATAATCGCAATGGTCGTGATTATTTCGAAGTAAAGAAGTGTTTTGCCTCCAATTTTTCCTAATTGCTTAATGTCTCCGACACCAGCAACGGCAACAATAATACTAGCAACAACGATTGGCACGACGATCATCTTAATTAATCGGAGAAAAATATCTCCTATAGGCTGCAGATAAGAGGCCACAGCAGGATTGCCAAAGAATACCGCGCCTACAATAATACCGAGGACGAGACCGATAAAAATTTGGCCCGCCAGACTGATTTTTTTCAATTAAATTTCCTCACCTTCTGTAAAATCTCTAAGCTGAAATAGCAAATGGCAAGGGAAACAAGATTTTTCTCTGCAAAAAAAAGACACTTCGGGTGTCTGTAGAGAGATTTGATCCTCTGTTCCCTTTTTGTCGCTTACGAGGTTAGCTGCCGGGTTAGGAATTGGAAACGAAATCCCCTTCTTCATGAATTCACCCCAGGCGGATGCCGCCAGTTGGTTCCCCCGTTCTTTATGAAAGATTAAGCGGTAAAATATATTTGATAATATTATATCAATATCATAAAAAAGTAAATGTTAATTCTTTACCAGAGTAAAGTGTTGTTTGGACTTTTAAGTGCTGGGGTGGAGGGATCGTTGGATAATTGTAAGGGGTTTTCATACACCTGCTATCCTCCATAATTGGAGAGAATGCCTTAATAAAAGGACTAAAGACAACTAGGAGGTTTTACTATGAAAGAGGAGTTTGAGTTATGGAAAAACAATTAGATTTAGTAAGACCTACTCTAGATTTAGAAAAGGAATACCTCGATTTTTACCAGGAATGGAAAGAAAGCGGAGAGAACATGGTTCCCTGGGTTATTAGCAAGAATCCATCCGATTTTCAAGCCATGGTCGATTTCTTACTGGAAAACGAGAAGGGTGAGAATCTTCCTGAAGGCTGGGTTCCTGATTCGACTTATTGGCTTGTGAATGATAAAAACAAAATCCTTGGCGCGGTTAACATAAGACATGCGCTCAACGAGAAACTTTTAAATTCAGGCGGTCATATTGGGTATGGTATCCGACCGTCTGAACGCCATAAAGGCTACGCCGCACAAATATTATCCTTAGCCTTAGAGAAAACCAGGTCAATGGGAATCGATAGGGTACTAGTTGTTTGTGATGCGGTCAACATCGCCTCAGAGCGGACCATTATAAAAAATGGCGGAGTTGAAGATATCAGTTATACAGAGGAAGATGGCAATGTTGTAAAACGGTTCTGGATTGAGCTATAAGATGTGAGATAGAAGCTTACTGGTAAAAAAACAGTCCTTACTGGTGAAAAAACAGTCCTTACTGGTGAAAAAAGGGTTCTTACTGGTGAAAAAATCATCTCAACTAGTAAAAAAATTGTCCCTACTGGTGAAAAACTGTCATCACCACACAAAAAAGACTAATCCAAACCTTAAACTGTATTAAAAATGTTCTGTGAACTGAAAAAGTGAAAAATTTAAGGGGGATGTATCGTTGTTATTTCAAAATGGGAAGTTAAAAGTTAGGGAACTGGAACCAAATGATGCCGAGTTAATGGTTAAATGGCTTTCCGATCCCGCAATTCTTGAATTTTATGAGGGAAGAGATAACGTTTTTGATTTAAAGAAAGTTATCGAGGTTTTCTTCAGCCCAGATCCACATGAAAAAAGGTGTATGGTTGTCTTTGAAGATATTCCAATTGGCTATCTGCAATTTTATGAATTAGAACAGGAGAACCGGAATGCGTTTGGGTTAGACAAACAAGAAGCCATATTCGGTACTGACCAGTTTATAGGGGAGCCTGCTTATTGGAACAAGGGTATTGGTCAGCTATTGATGAAGTCAGCCATTGATTATTTAATGAATGAAAATGGAGCGGACCGTATAGTTGTCGATCCGCAAACCTGGAATGTTCGGGCGATTGCTTGTTATGAAAAAGCAGGATTTAAAATAAAAAAGCTGCTGCCCAGTCACGAATGGCATGAAGGTGAATATAGGGACAGCTGGTTAATGGAGTATGCATCATCAAACTAGTTATCATATCTGAATTTCATAAAGGAAATAACCCGCATTATGATACTGGAAAATGCACCTAATATCGCACTTCCGATAATATCAGAAGGATAATGGTGACCGACCCAAACTCTTGAGAAGCCTGTGACAGCAGACAGTCCAAGCATAAGACTCCCTAATGTCCGATTGAACATCAATATCGATACAGAAACTGCAAAAGCAAGAATCGTATGCTTGCTTGGGAAGGAAGAATCCATCTTTGAGGGAATCAGTATTCCCACACGCCTTTTCTTAAATGGTCGAGGTTTATAATAAAATAATTTAATGAGCATATGCAGGAGGAATGAGAGCAAAACAGAACCTCCTGTCTCAATAGCAACTCTCTTTTTTAAATGTTTGTTAAGTAAAAACAGCAGGATAATGAAGATGTAAACATACCGAATTCTATTTGAAATGAAAATCATGAACTGATCCGCGGTGTTGATGCGGCCAGACAACCGTTGGATCAGCTTGAACACTGTGAGGTCCATAAAGGCAGCTCCTTTAATTTCATTCCTGTTATTTTCCCACTGGCACAATGAAACATGTATCAAAAGGGGGGATTTTATTAAGTGAGACATATGAAGATAGAAAATCTTGGTTAGATTCAAACAACCCTGGACTTTTTGTTATCTTTAAATGAAATTAAAGAGATTTCATTATCTGTGGAAGGAAAAAGCGATCAGCTATTCATGCATACAGGAGAGCAGGATTTACTTTAAAACATAACTTGCTTTTTTTATGGCAGAAGAGAGGGATTGGAGAAAGTTGTTTAGATGTTAGGGGAATTTTCTTCAAAAAAAAATCAAGCATTTGTGAAGCTGCTTGATAAAGGTTGCAGCATTCTTTTTCTCTTAAGCTGAGGTATTGGTTTTCTCATTCCCAAGATCCTCCGCACCTTGATTAGTATTGGTTACTCTAAATAATTCAAGTCCTCTTAATAGAGCATCGCCTCCAAAGCCAGCCATTATGGACATCAAGAATACCCGAAGCAAAGAGTCGGCCTCTGCTGATACAACGAGAAGGGCTGCGGCTAAACCACCAGTCAGGATTTCTTCAAAGAATCCAAGGTAGATGAATTTTTTAGTTTTTCGGGGCATGACGATCTTGCCTCTTTTTCTGACATGGCCCGTCAATCCAACGAATCCACCAATCAACATTGCGAAAATAATGTTTTCCATCATTCTTTTTCACACTCCTAAAGTCAATTTATTTTGGGGCCGACCTTAGGTAACTCTTGGTGTATTACTATTATACAAGTAATAATAGTGGAATAGCATGTGTAAATTTAACGAATTTTCAGTATATTAAAATTAGTAAAAACTATGTGTAACTTTTATATAAATGATTGTTTTTAGCCCTTTCCAAAAAAGTTACAGGCCAATGGACTTAAAGCGAATACTTGTTTGGGGATTTTTCTTAAATCAGAAATAATTGTTAAGGAGACTAAAATGTACATAATAAATGTGGAGGGAGCCATATACAAAGAGGGTAAATGGCTCATTATTGAAAGAAGCACAAAAGAAGAACATGCAGGAGGGGAACTGTCTCTTGTGGGCGGTACAGCAGAAAATGAGGGCAGCTCGAGTGACTTACTTGAAAGGACGCTTAAAAGAGAGATCTATGAGGAAGTCGGCATTGTTATCAAAGATCGGATGCAATATGTTCGCAATACTACCTTTATGCTTAATGATGGAAGAGAAGTACTTGATATAGTGTTTCTTTGTGAGATGGATTCCGGAGAGCCATTTGTGAAAAGCCCTGATGAAGTGGAGAAAGTATTTTGGCTGACAGCTGATGAAGTCAATAATCATCCAAAGGCACCAATTTGGCTAAAAGAAAGTATAGAAGCTGCGGAGAAAATTAGAATAAATACTGCATTGGTATAGGAGGCTGGGACAAAACCCACCTCTGAGATGAAAAAGCCGGTGAAATTTTACGACAAGTAAAATTTCACCGGCTTTTGATTATTTATTAAATAGAAATAAGGACCCCTTCTGATAAAATAAAGTTACCACACAAAATTCAA